>JAOZLO010000027.1:0-13334 GCA_029934775.1 Desulfocapsaceae bacterium | reverse complement strand
GGAGTGCACCATTCAAGATTGTCGATATGATTATTTGTCTTGTTTCTATCTTTGCGATAATGAGTGCTCAGGATAGAAAATGTTGTCTACACATAATTTAAAACAGCATAATCGGATTGAGCGCTCAGTCGTATTTGTGTCTAGACCAACTCAAAGAAAGAGCGCGCTTCTGGTTATCATGTAAAAAAATATGAGCGAGCGCTCAGTCTTGAGTATTTATAAATTGATTGTTTGTCTTTTGTCAACTGGTTTTATACGAAAAAAATGAGAGATGGTGTAAGCTGGTGTCTGTTACCTGGATCAGGTGTAATTTATAATTAATAAAACAGTATTGACTAAAGGTCGGTGTTACTGGAGGTTTTTATGTCTGACGTTGGAAGGGTTATTGTGAATACAGGAAATGGCAAAGGGAAAACGACTGCGGCACTTGGTACGGTGTTCAGGGCACTTGGCCATGGGCACAAGGTGTGTATTGTTCAATTTCTTAAGGGGCAGGGTCAGTATGGGGAAAGGCTGATGGCTGAAAAAATTGATAGTCTGGACTGGTTTATCTGTGGTCGTGGATTTGTCTTCAAGAAAAAGAATATTGATGATGATCGCAAAGTTGCAAGGGAAGGTTTTCTGCTGGCCAGGGAAAAAATTGAGAGCGACAAGTATGATTTGATAGTTCTTGATGAAATAACCTACCTTCCCCATTATAATTTTCTGGATGTAGAGGAAATAGTAGAGCTTATCTTGAAAAAACCACAACGTCTTTCCGTCATAATGACAGGCAGAGAGGCTGATCCAAAACTCATTCAAATTGCAGATACCGTCTCTTCAATAGAATCAATTAAACACGGTTATGAGCAGGGGATTAAAGCCCAAAAGGGAATTGAATTTTGATAAGGAAAGACATGGATATGCAGGGTGCATTGAAGGGTGTAAAGGTTCTTGATCTTTCACGTATGCTTCCGGGGCCATATTGCACCATGATCCTTGCTGATCATGGTGCCGATGTTATTGCAATTGAAGATAAGAGGTTTAAAAAAGATGGTCTTTTTTTTAATGATCTGAATCGAAATAAGCGGCATATGACACTCAATCTCAAAACGTCCAGAGGGCAGGAGATATTTTTAAAACTTGCAGGACAGGCGGATGTGATCCTGGAAGGATTCAGACCAGGGGTTGTTAAACGTCTGGGAGTTGATTACGAGACAGTGAGGGCAGTGAATCCAGGATTGATCTACTGTTCGATCAGTGGGTATGGGCAGACAGGAACGGCAAGTAATCGTGTGGGCCACGATGTGAATTATCTCAGTATGTCCGGTGTGCTTGGGCTGATAGGTGAAAAAGGGAGTCCGCCTTCCATTCCCGGAGTACAGGTTGCAGATATTGCCGGAGGTGCGATGAATGGAGCAATTGGGATTCTGCTGGCCCTCTATGCCAGGGAGAAAACAGGCCAGGGTCAATATATCGATATCTCCATGACTGACGGCATGCTTGGCTTTCTTGCCCTGCCTAACTATTTTTCTGCACTGACAGGACGACCGCCACAGGCTGCTGACACTATGCTGTCTCACCGTTATGGTTGTTATAACACCTACCAGACCAAGGATGGCAGATTTCTTTCAATCGGGGCAGTAGAGAACAGATTCTGGAAAACTCTCTGTGATCATTTTCGGAGATCTGATTATATTTCACTGCAATATGATGATGAAAGAAGGGAAGAGATTATCGATTTTTTTAGGCAGCAATTCCTGACAAAAACTCTTGCAGAATGGGAAGATGAACTGGAAGGACTGGAAATATGTTATACAAAAGTCCAAACTATGCAGGAGGTGTTCAATGATCCGCTTTTTCGGGAACGGGAAATGGTCTATGAATATACAGACAAAAAGGGAGTTGAAAGGAGTTCCTTCGGTATACCTGTAAAACTTTCGACAACCCCCGGCAGCATGAGGACAGTGCCCGATGAATTTGGAGAATCGACCCGTAATATTCTTTTGGAGACAGGGTATTCCGAGGGTCAGGTGGATTCATTTTTTGGTGATGGAATTGTTTGAATCTGTCTAGCTAAAAATAAGGTTCAAACTGAACAGTAAATTTTTTCAGTCCCTCAAGGTCTGAAAGTATCTGGTCGATTCGGTCATGGATAACAGCTTGTTGACTTTGCGGAGCCTTCAGCGAAATTCTCACCGTCCCATCTTCTGCAGTAACGACACTACTTGGAAAATCGAAGAGTTTTCTGCAGACCAAAGCAGCCATAGCCGAATTAACCAGAGTTGATCTTGACTCAGCAGTTTCCTGAAAGGCCGGAAGAGTTGCTGCCTTGGCGATAATGTCGACCGCTTCATCCTCAGACAAATGTCCGATTCTCAGGATAAGGTTGTATGCTTCCGGGTTCATTATATCAATTCCATACAGAAACATTCCCCACTTACGCCTCTCCTCGTCATCTTTTTTGAGAATGTAGTGTGCCTTTTCCTCGGAAATATTTTCCCGGGCCATTTCGTCGGCAACCCTGCTCTCAGTATCGGCGATGATTCTTACTTTCAGTACATGGGAGATATTACGGACAAAATGGTGTCCCAGCAGGCCGTGGTAGACCACATTGTTGGATAAAAAATGTTGGAGAATTCCTGATTTTATGGCAGCTGTGAAACGTTTTTTCCCGTGGGGAAAGCGGTCAAGTACAGAAAATGCGTCATTAATTCCCCGCAGAAGCTTGATCTCAGGGAGGTGGAATTCGTCAAGGTTTTCAATGATTTTATCACGGGAAAGGCAGGTATAACCAAGTTTTGTGGCAAGCTTTCTGGCAATGGATTTTCCGTGATAGTAACTTCCTCGAGAAATTGTGATAATTGGCATCAGAACCTCCTGAATGTAATATCTTTCTAATATCCTGGGGCAACGGTCAGGTCTGGGACAGTGAAAGTAGTCATTGTGCAACCGTCTGTTTCTCGATACAATAGATGTTCTTTTACATTATATCAATGGATAATCCTTTAGAACTGAACTGTAGCTGAAATGAGCAAGGGAACTCACTGCGGATATCCCACAAGGGGACTAAAAAGTTTGGGTTGCAGACTGCAGCCTGTGATGAAGAGCAAGAGGCGGAGTAGAATTCCCATGGAATATATGAAAGCACTGGTTAAAACAGCCCCGGACCATGCTGAGATTCAAAAAATACCCATCCCTGAATGCGGTTCCGGAGAAGTCCTGGTTCGTGTACGATCTGCAGCCTTGTGCGGAACAGATCTGCACATCCTGGCCTGGAACAGCTGGGCGCAGAATTCAGGGATTAAATTTCCGTTTATCCTGGGGCATGAATGCAGTGGCGATATTGTGGCTACAGGGGATGAATCCGGGAATAGCCTTAAAGTTGGAGACAAGGTTGCCGTTGAGACCCATGTTCCCTGTGGTAGGTGTGATCAGTGTTTAAATGGTGAGCAGCATATTTGTAACAACCTGAGGATTTTTGGTGTTCATATGAATGGATGCTTTGCTGAGTATTCAGTGGTTCCAGCACTGTGTGCGCGTAAAATTCCAGATGCAGTTACCTATGATATCGGCAGCATGATGGAGCCGATTGGCACATCATTCAGAGCTGTACAGGAAGCGCAGGTTGCGGGTTTAAGTGTCCTGGTCGTGGGGTGTGGACCAATTGGATTGTTTGCAGTTGCCTCTGCATCGACTCTTGGAGCGGAGCGGATTATTGCTGCAGATGTGAGCTCTCAGAGGTTGGAAATTGCCGGGGAGATGGGAGCAGATATTATAATTGATCCCCTCAGGGAAGATATTTTGCAGAATATCCTTAACCAGACCAACGGGTATGGTGTTGATGTAATCATTGAAGCCTCCGGAAATAGTTCTGCCCTGAAGCAATCCTTTCAGCTGTTGAGAAAAGGTGGAACTATTGCCATGGTAGGACTTCCTGAACAGCCTGTTGAGCTGGAAATAGGCAGGGATATTGTTTTTAAAGAGGCGAAGATCATGGGAATTCATGGTCGAAGGATGTTTGGCACCTGGAGTAAAGTCGAAAGGTTATTAAAGGCAGGTAAGCTCTATGTTGAACCGGCCATTACGCATAGATTTTCGCTGGATGGATGGCAGGAAGGTGTACAGCTGGCAAAGAGCGGTCATGGCTGCAAGATTATTTTCCAACCCTGAGTTTGCTGTTGTTGCTGACATGATTATAGTTACACGTCCTTCCGGCTTGGTTTGGAAGGATATTATTTATTAAAACTAAAAAAGGAGAGACGAAATGGATTTTTTGAATACTCTGGATGGAATAGTTGGAAAAATAGGTGCATTTGCCTGGGGACCACCAATGTTGATTTTGCTCGTTGGGACAGGGTTCTGGTTGACCTTTGCACTCCGCGGGCTTCAGTTCAGGAAACTTGGACATGCTCTCTACCTTGCATTGATTAAACGTAAAGAAGATTCAGATCAACCTGGAGATATCACTCATTTCCAAGCCCTGATGACAGCACTTTCCGCAACCGTTGGTACTGGTAATATTGCAGGTGTTGCAACGGCCATTGCAGTGGGTGGTCCCGGTGCTTTGTTCTGGATGTGGATTACTGGTCTTGTCGGAATGGCCACCAAATATGCTGAGGCTGTTCTGGCTGTGAAGTACCGGGTTGTTGATGAAAACGGAGAAATGAGTGGTGGCCCCATGTACTACCTTTCCAGGGGGCTGAAAATGCCCTGGCTTGGAACCGTTTTTGCAATTTTTGCCTCTATTGCCGCTTTTGGTATTGGTAACATGGTACAGTCCAATTCTGTGGCTGATGCTGTGGAGGCAACCTATCATGTTCCTACGGCTGTAACAGGTGTAATTCTCATGGTCAGCACTGCCGCTGTTATCCTCGGCGGTATCAAGAAAATAGGTAAGGTAACCGGCTTTTTGGTGCCGATCATGATTGTTTTTTATATGCTTGGTGCAGGATATATAATCCTTACTCACCTCAGTGAGGTCCCAGCTGCTCTGGTTTTTATCGTAAAACAGGCATTTAATCCTACTGCTGCAGTTGGTGGCTTTGCAGGTGCGTCAATCATGCTCGCAATTCGCATGGGTGTTGCCAGAGGCGTGTTTTCCAATGAATCAGGTCTTGGTAGTGCACCTATTGCTGCTGCTGCCGCTCAGACAAAGAGTCCTATCAGTCAGGCCCTGGTTTCCATGACCCAGACTTTTATCGATACTCTGGTTGTTTGTACAATGACTGGACTCGTTTTAATTCTTACCGGGGTCTGGTCAAGTGGTGCTACCGGTGCAGAATTGACCACGATCGCCTTTGCCAAAGGTATGCCGGGGGGGGCCCATGTTGTGACCATAGGAATTATTTTATTTGCATATTCGACTATGCTTGGTTGGTGTTATTACGGTGAAAAATCAATAGAGTATCTTTTTGGAGTTAAGTCGATCCTGCCGTATCGGATCGTTTTTATCTGTTTAATAGGTGTGGGGGCAGTTGCTAAACTGAGTCTTGTCTGGAATATTTCAGACACACTTAATGGTCTAATGGCCATTCCGAACCTTATTGGGCTGTTGTTGTTGACTCCGGTTGTTGTCTCAGAGACCAAAAAATATTTTGATAATAAAAAATAACAGCTGATGAATCAGTTTGGCAAGGTGGCCTTCATATGAAGGCCACCCATGAGTAAAGAACAGGAAATGTTTGTAACAAGGGTTTCAGGAGTAAAGTCCTAAAACTCATTTTAAAGGAGGTTGTTATGATAAATAAAATATTAGCAGTTGTTGCAGGTCTGTTGCTGGTGGTGTCCAACTCATTTGCGGGAGATAATGTTACGTTGACGTTCTCTTCTGTCAGTGTTCCTGGTGATGCTCATACAAGAGCTATGCAGATGTTCAAAATGACATTGAAAAAGGTATCTAACGGTACAATGGACGTAGATGTCTATCATTCCGGGCAGCTTTTTTCTCAGGAAGCGGAGATTGCGGCAGTCAGGCGAGGGACAATTGATATGGTATACACTGCTGCCGGATGGAACGCAGAATTCGTGCCATATCTGTCAATGCTTGGAGCGGTATATACCTTCAGTGGATATAAACATATGACTAAAGTTCTCAATGGTGAAATTGGCAAGAAAATTTTTGACGACGTTGCCAAAGCGACAGGTGCCCGCCCCCTCGGTGCATTCTATCTCGGTACCCGTCAGCTTAATCTCGTTGAAAAGGTAGGTGAAGTTCGTCATCCGGATGATATGAAAGGCGTTAAACTTAGAACTCCCGGCAGCCCTACATGGCTTGCCCTGGGGAAAGCTCTTGGCGGAAATCCCACACCAATGTCCTTTTCAGAGGTGTATATGGGACTGAAAACAGGTGCAATTGAGGGCCAGGATAACCCGTTACCAACTGATAAAAATGCGAAGTTTTTTGAAGTAACAAAGTATATCGTTCTTACCGATCACCTGGCAGACTCAGTATGGCCGACCATAAATGAGAAAAAATGGAAATCTTTGACTGATCAGCAGCGGGCATGGGTTGTGGAGGCTATCGAAGCGGCACGTGCGTCATGTGATGAGCAGAATCTTGCGAACGAAACTACATTACAGGATTTCTTTAAAAGTAAGGGACTTATCATCATAGAAGATCCTGACAAAGACGCTTTCCAGAAATATGCCAAAAATTCTTATCTCACTGAAAGCAAGGATATCTCGAAGGACTGGGATTTAAAACTCTACGAAGAGATCCAGGCTGCAAAATAAGATAATACTTTGAGTAAATTATGGGCAGGTTGTCTAACTGCACCTGTCCATAATCTGGTGCGCACGTTGTTTTGGTACCGGATGACGGGGTGTATTATGGGAAATGGAGCCAGCTATACGAAGGTTGTCTGGCATTTTTGTCTGGACATCGTTGAGAAATATATCCCGGTGACAGCCTTTCTAATCCTGTTTGGCACATTTCTTCTTCAGATCTTCTGTAGATATTTCCTGGTTCCCCTTACCTGGCCTCTGGAGTTGACGCTTATCTGTTTTATCTGGGTAACTCTCCTGGGAGGACTGTATGCAAAGAGAACGGACAGCCATGTCGCTTTCAGCATGCTGTATGATGCGGTCAGTCCTGGATTACAGTTGTATATGAGACTGATTGGTAACACAATGTTGTTTGCCGCGTTTTCTATTGCCCTGTACCCTTCGCTTGATTACGTATTGTTCATGGGGTTTAAAAAATCTAATGTGTTGAAAATCCCAATGGACATTGCATTCTTTCCGTTTGTTGTATTTCTGGTTTTTATGATTGGAAGAATTGGCAGGGATCTGGTTGATGACCTTATGATTTTTTTTACCAGAGGATCGTCAGAATGAACATACCTCTGACTATTTTTGTCATCAGTTTTATTCTCGTTTTCATCTTGAGAATACCAATTGCTGCAGGCATGTTGATGTCTTCCATTTTCTATTTTTCTCTCGCCCAGGGGCCCATCGCAGATACCAGTATGGTTGCAACCCAGCTGCTGACAAGCCTGAATTCGAGTTTCGTGCTTATAGCAGTGCCGCTGTTTGTATTTATGGCTGAAATCATGAACTCAGGTAAAGTCACTGACATGATTTTTTCTTTTGCCTCGACAATAGTAGGACGGAGAAAGGGCGGCCTTGGTCATGTCAATGTGGTTGCGTCAATTATCTTCTCCGGAATGACCGGATCGGCACTGGCCGATGCTTCCGGACTTGGGATGATGGAAATTAAAGCCATGAAAGAGCATGGCTATGATGACGGATTTAGTTGTGCTATCACAGCCGCATCGGCAACTATAGGGCCGGTTTTCCCACCGAGTATCCCAATGATTTTTTATTCGATGCTATCTGGAGCTTCCATTGGTGCCTTATTCATTGGAGGCATGGTACCCGGCATACTGGTTGGGCTAGCGCTCATGGCCTATATCGCATATATAGCCAATAAACGAAATTATCCGCGGGGAAAGAAAGTACTCTTCCCAGAACTTCTGCATATTACATTTAAAGCGGCTCCCGCACTTTTTTCAGTGGTGGTTCTTTTAGGTGGTATTTATTCAGGAATTGTAACTCCAACAGAAGCAGGTGCGCTGGCATCACTCTACGCCATTATAATTTCCATTTTTGTTTACCGGGCTATGGGCTATGGCGATTTTATACGGGTTGTCCTGTCTACCGTAAAAACAACCGGAATATTGTCACTGCTGGTCGGTTCAGCATACGTGTTTTCTTACATCGTTGCCATAGAGCACATTCCCGATACAGTTGCCACATTTTTACTGGGAGTTACAAATAACAAATACCTGTTATTGCTATTGATTAATATCATTTTCCTGATACTTGGTATGTTTGTTGACACCATGTGTATCATTCTTGTTTTTATTCCAATTGTTCTTCCTCTGGTATTAAAACTGGGGATTGATCCGGTTCATTTCGGTGTTGTTATCACCTTGAATATGATGATCGGGTTATCAACTCCACCATTTGGCATGCTTCTGTTTGTTGTTTCCGGAATCTCCGGAACCCCTCTTAAGAGCGTAATAAAAGAGATCATACCCATGCTCATGGTACTTTTTGCAGTTTTGATTGTGGTCACCTATATTCCTCCTCTTGTCACTTTTTTGCCTTCGATGATGGGAATGTAATTTGATTGTTAGATTTGAAATATTCAAAGATATGTATGATTTCCAGCAGCAGATAGACACAAAAATGAACAACCTGAAAAGGTGAATCTCATGGCAGTCAAGAGACAGAAAATTTATCTGATTTCAAATGGTGATTTTCGTGATTTAGCCTGTGAAACTTGCTGGCCCAAACAGCAAGAGACCATAGACAGTGTAACCAGGGCTTTTGACATACTCGGGTATGAAGTCGAAGTGTTACCTGGGTATGATGAAACAACCAGACATGGTTTTATAACGAAGCAGTGTTTGGGAGCTGAGATTTTTTCTAGAGTAGAGTCGAAAGCACCGGTGGTTATCCTGCTGAGCATCTGGGCTTATGCTCATCACGTAGCAAGCAGCCTGCAGACTCATGGAGGGCCCATATTGTTACTCGGGAACTTCGATGGCACCTGGCCCGGACTTGTGGCACTTTTGAATCATTCTGCAACACTCAGCAGACTCTGTGTAGAACACTCACGATTATGGAGTGATAATTTTGCAGCAGATAAAAAATTTATGGATCGGTTGAAGGGCTGGTGTGAGAATGGAACAATCGAATATGACATGTCCCACCTCGCAGCAGCAGATACATTGAAGATTGCACCGGAGACGGATTCTTTCGGCAAAGAGTTGGCCAATGAGATTATCAATAAAAAACGCATAATTGGGCAACTTGATCCCGGCTGTATGGGGATGCTCAATGCCCTGATCAACCCGGCAAAACTGGGTTCTATCGGGATGCCGCTAGAACTGCTCAGCCAATCCGATCTTGTGGCTGAAATGGCAACTGTATCGGATCAAGAGGCCCAGGGACATCTTGACTGGCTGGTAAAAGAAGGAACCTGGTTCGACTGGGGAGTGAATCAATTTGAAGAACTTGTTCATTCGCAGGTACTGGAACAGATGAAAATGTATTCTGCCGCAGCCAGATATGCCCAGCGGTTTGGTCTTGCAGCCATTGGTATTCCTTACCAGGTCGGGCTTGTAAGGTGTGTCGCCGCTTCTGATCTTGCTGAAGGGATGCTGAATAACTCAGAAAGACCAGATGTTTTTGATCCGGTTTTAAAAGAAGTTATTCGCAGGGGCAAGCCGATAATTCATTTTAATGAAGGTGACGTAGGTTCGGGTGTACCACAAGTCCTGATGAACGATATTTATGAACGTAAAAATATGGAACCGGAGACAACGCTGCATGATATTCGCTGGGGAAGGGAGTATGAAGGAAAATTTGTCTGGGTGCTTGAGATCTCAGGTGGTGCGCCACCCGCTCATTTTGGAGGTTGGTCCAAAACAAAGGTTTATCGCCAACCCCCCATGTATTTCCCTCTCGGCGGCGGTTCATGTTCCGGAGTTTCCAAACCTGGGGTGATTACCTGGGCACGGTTTTATGAAAGTTTTGGGGAAATTGGCATGGATTGCGGAGTCGGTGAAGTGTTGCCGATGGACGAAGATGAGGTTCAGGAACGACTGAATAAAACCACTGCTGAATGGCCAATCGCAAATGTACATATATCGGGATACGATAGAGATCAATGTATGTCTACTCACATGTCCAACCATATAACCATCGGATACGGAGATATTCTTGAGGAACTCATTGCAACATGCAGTCATCTTGGAATCCCGGTCAGGGTTGCCGGAGATGTGAAGGATACGCTTACGTAGCCGATTAAAGGAGGTTTTCATGGGGCTTTATAAGGGGATTATCTCACCATTGGTGACACCTCTGGCAGGGCGGGATAACCTGGACAGGGAAGGATTTGAATGTTTAATTGAGCGTGTAATAGCAGGAGGGGTTCATGGTCTTTTTGTTTTGGGGACAACAGGTGAGGCCCAGAGTCTGAGTTATGGTTTGAGGCGAGAAATAATCAGGCTGGCCTGTAAAATCACCAGAGGCCGTATTCCGGTTTTTGTTGGGATTACTGATACATCGAGTGTTGAAACGGTAAAGTTGGCTGAAATTGCACATACTGAGGGAGCAGATGCCCTGGTATTAACAGCACCCTATTATTTTCCTGCCGGCCAGACCGAATTATCCGCATATATAAAGGATATGGTGCCTCGATTAAGGCTTCCGCTGATGCTCTACAATTTCCCGGGAATGACCAAAATCTGGTTTGAAATTGAAACCTTAAAATATTTAGCAGATTTAGAAGGGATTGTGGGTATAAAAGATTCCAGTGGAGATATCACCTATTATAAAGAAATCTGCAAACTTAAAAAATTGAGACCTGACTGGTCTATCTTTATAGGTCCCGAGGCTCTTATGCCTTTATCACTTGATATTGGTGGCGATGGAGGGGTCTCAGGAGGAGCAAACGTTTATCCAAAATTATTCGTTGATTGTTACAATGCAAAAATAGCTGGTGACACTGTACGGGTAGAAAAGCTGTCGAATAAAATTGAAGAGTTTCAGGAAATATACACCGTTGGTAAATATGCATCGAAATACATTAAAGCCACAAAGTGCTGCCTTTCAGTTCTCGGTGTTTGTGATGACTACATGGAGCAACCCTTCCATCGGTTCAGACCAGAACATCGGGCAATGATTGAAGAGATGTTGCAAAGATTCAGTATTGAGGGATAATATCTATTTATCCTGCACTGTTTTTCTTCCATTGACTTTATGGCTATTCTAAATGATATTGGCTGTTAAACGTGACGTTTTTCGGAAAAAACATGTGTGATTTTATTGTGCTATGGTTTTAACAATTGAATAAGAGGAGAAGATGAGCCATGACCGAGAAAAAAGACAATTCTGACAGTAAGAAACCCATCTCTGCTAAGGCCAAAAAGATAGAAAAAACCAAAACTCAAAAGTTACAACAATCCAAAAAGAAAAAACAAGATAAAAAGGATAAAAACCCGGAAACTATCCTGTTCCAGAAAAAAGAAGTTCTTTTGAAGGATTTACTGAAAGAGTATAAGCAGTTGATAAAAGGTGCTCCACGTTTGAATGAATTTCAGAAAAAAGCCATCCGGCGCTACCATCGTGAAGAGGCACTCAAACCTTATCAGGCAGAACTTATCCGAATGCAGAAGTGCCTGGAAAAAAATGGCAGAAGGATGATAATTTTATTTGAAGGACGGGATGCTGCCGGGAAAGGCGGCACTATTCGTCGGGTTACCCGTTATATGAACGAAAAACACTATCGGGTGGTTGCTTTGGGTAAACCGACAGATAGAGAGAAGACACAGTGGTTTTTTCAAAAATATATAGCCCAGCTGCCAAGAGGTGGAGAGGTCGTTCTTTTTGACAGGAGTTGGTATAATCGGGCAGTTGTTGAGCCAGTCTTTGGATTTTGTACACCTGAAGAATATAAAGATTTTATGCAGGGAGTAATAGGTCTTGAAAAAGATCTGGTTCGGCAGGGGACTATACTGGTTAAACTCTACTTTTCAGTGACCAATGAGGAGCAGGCCAGGCGATTTAAAAGAAGAAAAACTGATCCGCTGAGACAATGGAAACTTTCGGAAATTGATGTTCAGGCTCAGGATCGATGGGATGACTTCACTAAGCAGAAATACGAAATGCTGAAGAGAACTCACACAAATATAGCACCATGGACCATTGTCCGTTCTAACAATAAACATCAAGCTCGTCTGAACGCAATGAAAGTTATCCTTAATTCCGTCCCTTATGACAGGAGAAACGATGGTCTTGATTTTGTGCCTAATCCTGACATAGTTATCTCGGGATCCCGGGAAAAAGAGCTTATGGACGCACAACTTATCAAACTTGGTAACTTTGTCGGGTAAATCAAGCTTAATGTATTGTCAGGTCCGGGCTGTTGCAAGACTTTCAATCACTTATCCCTTACCAGAGTAATGAGTTTGATATAATAGTCAAGGGTCATCTTTCCTGTTGTTTCCATATCTTTTCCCAGTGCAACAAAGCCGTGATCCTTGAGAATAAACAAAAGAGTGTTTTCTTTTGTTATTTGTAATGCGGACTCAGCAAGCTCCGGGGTGCCATAGTCATGGAATTGTTTAGTTACAGGTATATCCAGCTGTTGAGCATATTTCTCGAGTAGATATGAGTGGCCATGAAAAATTGTGTTTATATGGGGAAGGGCCTCATAAAGTATATTATGCAGAAAACTCTCTGAAGATGGTGTAGCAAGACCTTCTGTCATAAACCCGTTTACGGTATCAAATCCTATTACATGAACATAATTTGCCGTATTGAGCTGTTTCTGCGGGCTCATTCCCGATCGGGTAATGATAAATGAACTGGATGTCGTCCTGTAAGACTGGTTGCCGTATGCCCCTGAACTGTGCATCGGAGCAAGACCGAGTTCTGTAAAAAGATAAACCCAGCGATTAAGAATCCCCAGCTTCCGGTCATAATCAAATGATGGACTTGACCGTGAAAATTGAAATTTTACACCTTGGTACGTCTCCATTTTTCCACTTTTTTCTGTAATTATGAATTTTATTGATGTTTCAAGTTGATGCCCATATGTGTATGATGCATTATATTGATAATATAGCTATTTATCTCAGCTGGCAACCTGTTTTGAGTGTCTGTATCGGGGATTTTCGGTGGGCCCGTGTGATAGTCTCCTAGTGCAGCTATGGCTCTTTTATTGTACAGACTTAAGTTTCATGCTTCGTTGTGAAAGCATTTCATGGGTGTTAGGGGAAGTATTTGAAAAAAGAAAGAAGGCTTTCATACCTTATAATCGCAGATAAAATGCCAGAGCC
>JAOZLO010000274.1 GCA_029934775.1 Desulfocapsaceae bacterium | reverse complement strand
AGAAAAAATAATGAAAATTTATAAAGTGATTCCGGGTGTTGGTAAGGTACTGGCACTCTCTGCTGCTATGTTCTTTATTGTTTTTTCTGCCACATGGATCTCTGCTGAGTCCATTAAACATTTAAGAGCTCCTGATGACGCGGCAGATTGTTATGAATGCCACCAGAAAGTAACTCCACGGATTGCTCAAAACTGGTACGAGGGTAAGCATGGTGTTGCTCTTATGAAATGTTTTGTCTGCCATGGCCAGCCAGACGGTAAGGGGTCTATACCTTTTGCCGTTGTGCCCGATGCCGGGAGTGTCTGCCGCAAGTGTCATGAGCCTGCAATGATTCGGATGGAAAAGAAATTTGGTCTTGAACCGGATTGTTACAGCTGCCATCCATTTCATCAGAATTCACTGCATCATGAGGCATATAAAAAATCTGAGAGTAAAAAATAAAAACCCTTTTTTAAAGGAGAACGAACGATGAAAGTCACCAGAAGGGAAGTATTGAAAACCGTAGCTGCAGCCTCCGCCCTGGCGGCAATTGGTGTTCCATTGACCACCGTTGTAAAAGCTGCCGATAATGAGCCGGATGAATGGGTAAAATCGGTTTGTCGTTTTTGCGGAACAGGCTGTGGTGTTATGGTTGGGATTAAAGATGGAAAATGTGTCACCGTCAAGGGTGATCCCAATAATCATAACGCAGGATTTCTCTGTCTCAAAGGTGCTTTGATGCCTCCCATCGTTTACTCAAAAGATCGGGTAACTCAACCTTATATCAGGAAAAAAGGAAAGCTTGAACCGGCATCATGGGATGAGGCTATGGGGCTTGTTGCCTCCAAATTTAAGGCTGCCATCAAAGATCATGGTCCGCAATCAGTCGCTTATTACGGTTCCGGTCAGGCACTGACCGAAGAGACCTATCTTGCCTCTAAAATCTGGAAAGCCGGACTCGGTTCCAATAATGTCGAAGGTAATCCCCGTCTCTGTATGGCTTCAGCCGTTGGTGGCTATGTGACTACTTTTGGAAAAGATGAACCCTGTGGGTCTTACAGCGATATAGATGCAGCAACCTGTTTTTTTATCATCGGCTCTAATATGTCGGAATGTCATCCAATTCTCTTTAAACGTGTGGCTGCCAGAAAACAGGCTAATCCAAATGTAAAAGTTATTGTTGTTGATCCCCGTAAGACGAATACTGCTCGTATTGCTGATGAACACGTCTCTTTTAAACCTGGTACTGATCTTGCCATTCTCAACAGTATGGCCTATGTCATTATTCAGGAAGAGATGGACGGACAGCGTTTTCATAATAAATATGTCACCTTCATGACCAACGATAAAAAGAAGGTTGATTTTGATGCCTATATGAAATTTCTGGAAGATTATACTCCTGAAAAGGTAGAGGAACTCTCAGGAGTCCCTGCTGATCAGATTAGAAGAATTGCTATCATGTTTGCCGAAAGTTCCGGCGCCATGTCTTTCTGGTGCATGGGACTTAATCAGCGTATTCGAGGCGTCTGGGCCAACAATCTGGTAAGTAATCTTCATCTTCTCACTGGCCAGATTGGAAAACCCGGTGCTACGCCATTCTCTCTGACCGGTCAGCCTAATGCCTGCGGCGGTGTGCGTGATACAGGTGGTCTCTGCCATCTTCTGCCCGCTGGCCGTCTGATTAAGAAACCTGAACACCGTGCGCAGCTTGAAAAACAGTGGGGGCTTGAACCCGGAACTATTGCACCTAAACCTGGATTACATACCATTGCTCTCTGGAACGCTTTTTCTGAAGCAAAAGTCAAAGCTGTTTTTGTCCTCTGTACTAATCCTGCACACTCACTTCCCAATGCAAATATCTATTTAGAGGGAATGAAGCGGGATGATAACTTTATGGTGCTCAGTGAGCCCTTCATGGACGCCTTGACTGTGAAGTATGCTGATGTTTTATTACCCGCTGCATTCTGGTGCGAAAAGCGTGGAACCTATGGTTGTTCTGAGAGACGGTACTCTCTGCTCATGAAATCCGTTGAACCCATGGGTGAATGTAAATCTGACTTTGATATCCTCATGGATTTTGCCAGACGAATGGATGTAGACCCTAAGGTCATTCCATTTAAAACTGTTGATGATGTCTGGAATGAGTGGCGGGAAGTGAGTTCTATCACTCCGTACAATTTCATGGGTATCACCAGGGCCCGTATGGAGAAGGAATCAGGTATTCTCTGGCCATGTCCTACTGAAGATCACCCGGGCACCAAAATTCGCTATGTTCGTGGTGAAGATCCAAACATTCCAAAAGACTACAAAAATAAATACCATTTTTACGGCAAGAAGGATGGACGTGCTGTTATCTGGTTGCGTCCCTACAAAGGTGCGGCAGAAGAGCCCGATGCTGAGTACCCAATGGTTTTAACCACAGGACGTGTCATTGATCACTGGCACACCGGCACGATGACCATGAAAGTGCCTGAGCTGAGGCGTTCTTTTCCAAAGGCCTATGTCGAGGTAAATATTGATGATGCCAAGAAAGCCGGCATCAAAAATGGTGACGATGTTCTTTTGGAAACCCGTCGTGATAAGATGGTCTTCCAGGCAAAAGTCAGTGATGTTTGCCGTCCAGGTCTGGTATTTGTTCCCTGGTATGATGTCAATTTACTCATCAACAAGCTGACGCTTAATGCCTTTGACGCCGGATCTAAACAGCCGGAGTACAAGATCTGTGCAATCCGTATTAAAAAGGTTTAACTGATGGCTATCTCAGGAATTTTAGTTCATTGTCTGACAGATAATCTTCATGATGTAGAACAGAAAGTCAGCTCTATGGAGGAGTTGACCACCTACGGTATTCATGAAGATCAATATGTGGTAGCTGTTGTGGAGTCTCCATCAGATATGATCGAAAAAGTGGTTAAAAAGATAGGAGGTATGGAAGGGGTGTTGACCGTTTATACAACGTATCTGACCATTGAAGATGAGATTGATGAAGATGGTAATTTGACAACAAATTTATCTGCAGAGCAACATATGAAGATGGAGCCTAAGCAGGATAACCGATAAATTACCTGGAAGGCTGACCCGGCTGTTGATTTTTATAATCATCAGCTGGGTTTTTTAGGTTTTAGTTATAGGTATATGCCCACAATGCAGTAGTTGTGCAGAGGTGCTAAAAATGTCAGCATCAAATAATTTTCTTCGTCCTCCGGGGGCTCGCAGTGAAGAAGAATTCCTTTCCCGCTGTTTGCAGTGTGGTCAATGTGCTCAGGTGTGTATCTTTGATTGTATTAAAATGCGGGGAGGGTTTAATTTTTTCCTGGCCGGGACACCTGAAATTGATCCAAAAAAAGCACCCTGTTACCTCTGTATGCGCTGCAGCGCTATCTGCCCTTCTGATGCCCTCCATGATGTTGATATCTATGATGTTCGCATGGGGTTTGCTGAGCTTGATCGTAAAAAATGTCTCACCTGGACAGAGGAGTTACTTTGCAGAAGTTGTTATGAACGATGCCCCATTAAGTGGAAGGCCATGAAACTTGAGGCGGGTGAATATCCGGTTGTAACTGATGAATGTGCCGGTTGTGGGTTATGTGAGCATGTATGCCCGGTTGACGCAATTGTTGTGACCCCAACACGATTTCAGAATAAAAACAAAGGTCGAAAGGGAGGCGTGTAATGAAAAAAACACATCTCAATACTTATCGACGTGCTTTTCAAATATTTGTTGCTCTTGCCTTTATTATCATTCCCTTGTTGAACCGTTCCCGCTACAGCTTGGTTTATGGAAACTTTCTCTCTTTCCACATGTTTGGCATTCCTGTGGCTGATCCCTTGGCTGTCCTGCAGTTGACCATCAAGAATGTCTATTTTACCATGGATAATTTTATTGGAACCTTGCTGTCTCTACTCCTGGCATTTGTTCTTGGAACAGTGTTTTGTTCCTGGATATGTCCCTATGGACTGTTCTCTGAATTTACCTGGAAGCTGAGTAAAAGAGTATTGCCTGGCGGCTACAAAGGACTGGTTGTAACTGAAAATGGTTTTCCATTTAAAATGGGGATCTTTGTTGTTGGTTTTATAGTATTTTTCATGTTTTCAACTACCCCGATTTTGAATCAACTTTCCACTGCTGCATGGTATGCCAGGTTCTTTCAGTACTATTTTGGTCAGGACTTTGTATCTCTTTGCTACCTGTTTCTATTGACACTGTTGTTTGTTGAATTTCTTGCTGGAAAGCGGCTCTGGTGCCGATATATCTGCCCGCAATCTGTTCTCATTATCCTTACTAAACTTATTAGCCGTAAACGATTAAAAGTTGTTTTTGCTGAAGAAAAATGTATCTGCAAACCCGGTTATGAACATTGTGACGCAGTGTGTACTCTCTCGTTGAAGCCAAAAACATTGACACATTCACTGGAAACAGAATGTAATAATTGTGGGGATTGTATAATAGCCTGTAGAAATCTGGGAAAAGCTCTTTCCTTTGACTTCCCTGCTATGAGAGGAGAAAAGATAGCAGGTATGAAGTCTGCAGTTTTTCCTGAACCTCGCATAATCATAAGGCGACTTCTTCTACTATTTGTAGTGGTAGTAATTGGATTGTTAAGTCTTCTAGCCTACCAGCAGATCGATTTCTCCAATAAAAATGTAGTTATCAACCATAAACTCCTCAGTAACAAAAAGATTGTTTTCAGTAGTGAGAAAATAGGGAATATTAAATTGTTATCCTCTGGTGTTATTGTTGCCAGTGGTGGAGAATGGCCGGTGAATGGTTCGGAAAATTGG
>JAOZLO010000273.1 GCA_029934775.1 Desulfocapsaceae bacterium | reverse complement strand
TCTTTTGGATTAATCCCGTTTCGCTTTATAACATCCAACCCATATCGCAACCCGAAGGTTGCACCCTCCATGGCCGCTCTGGCTATTGGTCCCGGCCTCATATTGCGACCAGTCATCCCGGCAAGAGTTGCTGTCGCATCAGGCAGTGGAGGCGTACGCTCACCATTAAAATAAGGTATCAGCAAGAGCCCTTCACTACCCTCGTCTGTTTCTTCGACAAGCAGATTCATCTCAGTAATATTTACACCCAGTAACGAACGGACGAGTTCCGTAGCAACAGTAACGTTCATCGTACAGACGAGCGGCAGCCAGCCTCCCGATGAAGAGCAAAATGCTGCTAATTCACCGGATGAATCAATAATGGGTGAATCAGCATAAGCAAAAATTGTTCCAGAGGTGCCGAGGCTTGTGGTCACAACACCGGGAACGATATTACCTGTTCCAATAGCCGCCATCATGTTATCACCACCACCAGAAGACACCAATAGTCTTTTCGGCAAACCAAATTCCTCTGCCAGTTCAGGTCTCAGAGTGCCGCATGGCTCTACCGAATCAATTATTTTTGGAAGGCAGGTTTTCAAATCACGTTCTGCATCAATTGCTTTGAGAACTTCCGGCGCCCATTTTCTCTGGACAACATCAAAATAGGCGGTACCCGATGCATCTCCAAACTCAGTGCAGTAATTCCCAGTCAGCCAGTAATTAATATAGTCATGGGGAAGCAGGATAGTTGCCAAACGATTGTACTGTTCAGGCTCATTTTCTTTGAGCCAGAGAATTTTTGAAGCTGTAAATCCGGCCGCAAACTGGTTCCCAATGAGATCGACTACCGCAGATTCACCGCCAATACGCTTCATCAAACTGACACATTGCGGTGTTGTTTCAGTATCACACCACAGTTTTGCAGGCCGCAGCACCTCTCCCTCTCTGCCGAGCGGGACCATTCCATGCTGCTGTCCTGATACACCAATTGCCTTCACATTCAAAGGATTAACCTTGCTGCTTGCAAGCATTTTTTTTAACACTGTCTTACAAGCATCAATCCACAAAACCGGGTCCTGTTCACGACCTCCCCTGTCATTTTCCTCCAATCCATAGGAACATGATGCCTGAGCGATCATGCCATTTTCATTTTCGCTCAGGATCACACCTTTGGTACTCTGGGTACCACTGTCAATTCCTATATAAAGACGATCATTCATGGCTATCACTACAAAAGATGTTTTGTATGAGAAAAAACATCTCTGAATCTGGCAAATCTTTCTTCCAAAACTGGACGGAGGCCCGGGTTTGGTAATATCTTGAATTCTCTGGGTGGTTTTGTACACAGATCATTCAATTCCATATCACCTGAGGCAACTTTTGCTATTTTGGCAGCTCCCAAAGATGCACCAACTTCACGCCCATATGGTAGGTCCATAGTAATTCCCGTAAGAGTAGCAATCATTTCACCCCACAATTTGCTTCGGGACCCACCCCCAATAAATTGAAGATTGTTTACTTCGATACCTGCGTCCCTTTGCACATGAAACCCTTCAACGATGTGAAATGCTACTCCCTCGAGAATGGCCCAGGAGAGCAATCCAACATCGGTGTTTAGATCAATACCAATCATCAGGCCTCTGGCTGCCGGCATATCATAGGGTGTTCTGATACCGTTTACATAAGGCAAAAATATTGGGGCATTTGTCACCTGGTTGTCATTATACCTCTCTTCAGCGGCACACACGAGATCAACAACACTTCTGCCAGTAAGTTGCGCTGCCCAATCCAGACAGCTGGTAGCGCTAAGTACGACACTCATGGAAAGATATGTGCCTGGCAGTATATGTGGATGAGTAGAAATCGCCTGACGGGGTAAAGGACGATAAGAACCGTCAACGATCGACATCACCGCAGAAGTTCCAACTGAGAGAACCGCATCCCCAGGTGTACCGACTCCAACACCAACCGCACCAGCAAAGTTGTCCCCTGATCCTGCGGCAACAATGGTTTTATCCGGCATCCCCCATCGTCGAGCCAGTTCCTGCCTCAAATATCCTCCAATCTTGTATGGGGCAGTAACCGAAGGCAGCCATTCTGGATTTATACCGACCAAGTCTATTAAATCTGGAGCCCATTCACCCGTCCGGGCATCCATGAACTGGGTTCCACAGGCATCGGTCGGCTCTGTTACACGTTTGCCTGTAAGTTGGAGCAGTATATAGTCTTTTGGAAACAAGATACAGTCTGTCTTTGCCAGAACATCAGGTTCATGTTTACGCAACCACAGGATCTTTGGGCCTACAAAATTCGGATTAGGTTGACATCCAACTCGTTCTCCAATTCCTGGCAATGCATTTATCAGTTCTTGCGCTTCCTTGACTGCACGTCCATCATTCCATAAAATGGTATTCCTTAGAGGTCTATTTTTGTAATCAATAAAAACCGGCCCGAGCATCTGCCCGGAAAGGCCAATGCCACGAGTCTGTGCCAGTAATTCCGAATGTTCTGTTTTGAGCTGATCAAGGCAAGCTGAGACCCCTTCCCACCACTGGTCAGGATGCTGTTCACTCCAGGACGGATATGGTCGAAAAACCTGGAGGGACTTATTGGCTGTAGCCATAACCCTGTTGAGTTCATCTACGATAACAATCTTTATCCCGGAAGTTCCGACATCTACACCAATATGCATTATTTAGTCCTCTGTCTTGGCGAGTTGAAGCACACCCTCGGCTGCAGCCTGATCAGTTATCAGTGTATCAAAAATCCCACTGCGAAGTGCAGCCAAAATAATTTTTTTCTTATATCTTCCACCTGCAGCCAATATTCGGTTCTTAATTTCAATAAACTCAAAAAGGTTCAGGCCAAGTACACGATCATTGATGGGATGATCTAAAATTTGTCCTTCTGCATTCAAAAAGTACCCTAGGACATCACCAACAGCACCTGCTTTAGCAAGCTCGACGACATCAAGATCTGCTGGCAGCCCGTCCGAGATAAGGAGTGACTGTTTAGTCATATCTCCCACGCCAGCAACGACGCCATCTGCTTTGCGGATTTTGTTAAAGACTTCCTTGAAAACACTCTGAGCCAGAATAATTTCACGGGAACTTTTCGAGTTTGAATAGAGGGGAAGAGTCAGATAAGTACACTCTGCTGAAAACGACTCTGCTAACCGGGTTGAAACTCCAAAAGAATTAAAATCAGACCCCCGTGGAAGGCCACCTAATATGGATACAATCTCCAAATCTTTTCGTTGGCTGGGTAGAATAGTTCGAACAGCATGATTGAGTGTTTTTCCCCAACCGATACCAAACAATTTAGTAGACTTATCCCTCAATAACGTTCCGAGGTAGCGGCCAAGTTCTGTACCAACAATTTTTATGGCGTCACTATCTTCAACCGGAGAGGGCGTTATAGCAACATGACGCAAATTGAATTTTTCTTTGATTTCTTTTTCAAGTTCAAAACAGGATGTGTATTGCGAAAAGATGCTGATTTTTACAATACCATTTTTCATAGCATCTTGAACTGCACGATTAACACGTAAACGTGTCACCCCTAGATGCTCGGCAATCGCATTTTGTGTCAGGCCTTCAACGTGGTAAAGCCACGCTGCTCGAGCCTGTAACTCTTCTTCTTTAAAGGGGGAAGAAATTTTCATACTCATCTCACTTTGTTCTTAAGAGCATATGGACGATTTTTTGAAACTCAAAACACTGTGAATGTTGTTGTCCAGGCAGAGGTAATTGAAAATCAAAATCAATAATCATCAATATCAATCGGGAAATACTCCATTTTTCCTGATTGCTGTTCTTGAAATTGGATGACAGGCTCTTTATTGTTCGATTTATTTAACTGCTCCCATTGTTAAACCCCGAACCAGGTGTTTTGAGGCAATAAGTGCAAATATTATTACGGGAATAATGATTAGAGTACTGGTTGCCATTATTTTTCCATACGGAAGACTGTAACCCTCCATAAAACCGACAGCCATTGCAGGAGCTGTTTTAGCAACATTGCGTGTGAGTACAAGTGCGTACATTAGTTCATTCCAGGAGAAGATAAATGAAAAAATTGCAGAAACAGCAATGCCCGGTGCTGCGAGTGGAAGACATATTCTCCAGAATATACGAAAGGGTTTGGCCCCATCAAGCATCGCTGCTTCATCTATATCTGCTGGAATAGAACGAAACTGATCGGTACAGATCCATATCACTATCGGTAGATTGAACGTCAGATAAATAAGGATCAGGATTATATGAGTATCTATGAGGCTGAGTTTTCGTGCAATTAAGAAAAACGGCAAAGCCAGTACAACTGGACTGACCATACGATTTGTAATAAACCAGAACCAGAGATCTTTTTTTCTGCGGAATTCGAAGCGACTCAAGGCATAAGCGGCAGGAGTACCAAGCAGCAGAGCAAGCACCGTTGTGCATACAGCTACGATCAATGAGTTAGCGAGGCTTTTTCCAACATTGTCTTTAAATAATACCTGGACATAATTTGAAAATGTTGCATCAAAAATCCATGTTGGAGGGCTAGCAAGTGCCTCCAGCTGTGTTTTGAGACTCGTTGTCACCATCCAGTAAAAAGGAAACACACAGAAAACTATAATGAGGACCAGTAACAACCCCTCAGCCAGCAATTTTGGACTTTTAGCGTTTAAAGAACAAAAACCGGATGTGTTGGCCGCAGTTTGAGACCCCACTATTGAACCTCTTTGTAAAAGAAACGGATATAGAGTTGTGAAAGTATAATTGTAAAAGCGAGCAAAATGATC
>JAOZLO010000272.1 GCA_029934775.1 Desulfocapsaceae bacterium | reverse complement strand
CTGCCTGCAAAAATCTACGGCACCCTGTAAACAGTTACAAGTACGGAGGTTAGCCCTAAGCCTTTAAGCCTTTAAGCCCTTACGCCTGTCCGAAGGACATCATATTCTGTTATCCTCATGACGACCTATTGGAAAACTACTACAGGAGCACACATTGAAACCAACAGATATTGAACATTCTGAATATTTTCACAAGGTTATAGACTGCCAATTTGCCTGCCCGGCCCACACTCCAGTACCGGAATATATACGTTTAATAAGCCAGGGGAAATATGACGAAGCGTTTGAGATCAACTGGCAGTCCAATGTTTTTCCAGGCATCCTTGGAAGAATCTGCGACAGACCCTGCGAACCGGCCTGCAGGCGTACACGGATTGAAGAAACCCCGGTAGCCATCTGCAGATTAAAAAGAGTTGCAGCTGATAACAAAAATCCGGAAACCAACTTCACACCACAGCTACCGGACCAGAAAAACGGTAAAAAGATTGGTTTAATCGGTGGTGGCCCAGCCTCACTTACAGTTGCCCGCGACCTGCTGTCACTGGGTTACGATATCGACCTGTACGACGATCAGTCAAAAGCAGGTGGTTTTGTACGCACCCAGGTGCCATCTTTTCGCCTCCCTGAAAAAGTTCTCAACGAAGAAATTGATCGAATTCTTGATATGGGTGTGAACACCATTTTCAATACCTATGTGGACAACTTAAAAGATATTTTAGATAAAAAATATGATGCTGTTTTTATCGGTACAGGAGCCCCCAGAGGCCGCGATCTCACGACTCTTCCAGGACGCCTGGAAGGAGACGAGTCTATACACATCGGCATAGAATGGCTTGCCGGAGTCCTTTATAGACACACGACCAGAGTGCCGCCAAAGGTGATCGTACTGGGTGGCGGCAATACCGCAATGGATTGCTGCCGGACAGCCAGGAGGCTTGGTGGACAGGATGTACAGGTGATAGTACGCAGTCCACGCAGTGACATGAAGGCTTCGTCATGGGAAATAGAAGACGCCGAAGAAGAGGGTATCCCTGTTGTCGACAATCACTCTCCCCTTGAATTTGTGATCAAAGACGGAAAGCTGGTTGGTATGTATTTTGAGAAAATGAATGCCGCCTATGATACTCAGGGAAGAAGAACACTCACAGCCGCCGATGCCCCCCCTGTCTTTATCCCGTGTGATCTGGTTCTCATGGCTGTCGGTCAGCAAAATGCGTTCCCCTGGATAGGGAGTGACAGTGGTGTTGAAATGAATGAACAAGGTATGCCTGTCGTTGACAGGACCACGCATCAATCCACAGTTGAACGCGTATTTTTTGGTGGGGACGCTGCCTTTGGTCCCCAAAATGTTATTACTGCTGTCGCCCATGGCCACCAGGCTGCTATCTCTATTGATCTGTTTTGTCAGGGTAAAGATCTCAACGACAGGCCGAAACCTTCAACAAGCCTCACCAGCCAGAAACTTGACATGCACGACTGGCTTTATGACAGTCGTGTGTCAGAACATCACCGCTCTCCGGTACCCACGATGGACAGGGTGAAGTCTTTACAGGATCGTCTTCTCGAGGTCGAGCTGGGTTATGGAAAAAAAGCCGGACATAGAGAAGCCATGCGCTGTTTAAACTGCGACGTACAGACGGTATTTGACTATTCAACCTGCATAGAGTGCGATGCCTGTGTGGATGTCTGTCCTGTTTCCTGTATAAATTTCATCGAAAATGGTGATGAAAAAGATCTTCGTGATCGTCTCCTTACCCCCGCGGATAATCTCGATCAGTCACTCTATATCTCTCCTGTACTGCCAACCGGCAGGATAATGGTCAAGGATGAGGATGTTTGTCTCCACTGCGGGCTCTGCTCTGAGAGATGTCCTACCTCGTCCTGGGAGATGATGAAATTCACCTATAATTCTGCACTGGCAGGTCAAAAATGATGGAGTCGTAAAAAGTTTTACGAGATTGTCAAAATGAAAAAAATAGAAAAAACAAATGATTTTGTAATACGCTTTTCCAATGTAAACGGCTCAGGTTCTGCCAGCGCCAATAATCTTTTTGCCAAAGCTGTTTTCCGCCTTGGAATCCCGGTGAGTCCAAAAAATATTTTCCCGTCAAATATTCAAGGATTACCAACATGGTATGAAGTAAGAATAAATGAATCCGGTTTTCTGGGAAGAAGAGGGGGGATTGATTTTGCAGTTGCCGTTAACGGCCAGACTCTTTTCACAGATTATCAGGATGTACTACCAGGAGGATATTTTCTTTTTGACTCAACGAAAGAACTCCCCGAGAAATTTCAGCGCGACGATGTAAATATTATCGGTATCCCCCTCACCTCTCTCTGTAATTCTGCATTCAGTAACCCGAAGCTGCGTCAGCTGTTAAAAAATATCATCTATGTCGGCGCACTCTCATTTCTGCTCGATCTTGACTTCTCCGTACTCACCGATTCAATAAATACGCAGTTCAAGAAAAAACCTCAACTTGCAGAACCCAACATACAGGCTCTGGAAATAGGTTTTTCCTATGCCCGGGATCACTACACAGACATGTGCAGGCTCTCAGTTACAAAAAGCGATCAACTGGGTTCCGATATAATGATGGACGGCAACAGTGCATTCGCCCTGGGGGCTGTTTTTGCCGGTGCTACGGTTGTGGGGTGGTATCCGATAACACCTTCCACCTCGGTTATCGAAGCCTTTGAAAAATACGCCAATACCTACAGGATCGAGGAGGAAACAGGACAAAAAAAAGTAGCAATTATTCAGGCGGAAGATGAGCTTGCCGCAATCGGAATTGTCATCGGTGCCAGCTGGAATGGCGCAAGAGCATTCACCGCAACTTCCGGACCCGGCATTTCACTGATGAGCGAACTGCTCGGCCTTGCCTATTTTGCTGAGATCCCTGCTGTCCTTGTAGATGTTCAGCGTACAGGGCCGTCAACCGGCATGCCTACCAGAACACAGCAGTCCGACCTGCTTGCCTGTGCCTACGCCTCCCATGGTGATACCAAAAACGTCCTGCTCTTCCCCTGCGACCCAAAGGAATGTTTTACCCTGGCTGCTGATGCCTTTGACCTGGCCGAACGACTGCAGACCCCTGTAATCGTTATGAGTGATCTGGACCTTGGAATGAACGACCATATTTCAGCCCCCATGGAATGGGATGATACACGAAAATATGACAGGGGGAAGGTACTTGGCACTGCTGAGCTTGAACAGATGAAAGAAAAATGGGGCCGCTACCTTGATGTTGACGGTGATGGTATATGCTATCGTACAATCCCGGGAAGTCATCCAACCCGGGGAGCCTACTTTACCCGCGGAACATCCCACAATCAATATGCGGCTTATACTGAAGAGAGCAGCGAATATGAGGCGAATATGAAACGCTTATTGGTCAAATGGGAAACAGCCCGTGGTCTCATACCTCCTCCAAAAACAAAGATAGTAGATCCTGAACATAAGATTGGACTGATTTTTTACGGAACATCAACCCATTCCACCTATGAAGCTGTCAGCAGGTTCTCTGAAGAGGGAGTGAATTTAAACACTCTACGTGTTCGGGCTTTCCCCTTCCAGGATGAGATCGTTGAGTTTATTAACCAACACGAAGTTCTTTTTGTAATTGAACAGAATCGAGATGGCCAGCTTCGGTCAATGTTGATAAATGAATGTGACATCTGTCCTGAAAAACTGCAATCTATTCTTAATATTGACGGCTTACCTATAACGGCAAATTTCATCACCAGCAGCATCCGTAACAGCCGATTTTTAACCCTGAAAGAATCATCCAAAAGTCAGGCGACAATGGGAGATAAATCATGAGCTACGCACGCCCCGGTTTCCGCCACCCCAAGCAAAAACAGAATGATGCCGGCTATACCCGCAGAGATTATGAGGGCGCTATTTCTACGCTCTGTGCCGGCTGCGGACACGACTCCACAACCAACGCAATCATACAGGCCTGTTTTGAGCTGAACGTAGAGCCCCACAGGGTTGTGAAAATGTCTGGAATTGGTTGCTCCTCCAAGACCCCCGCCTATTTTTTATCCAGATCCCATGGCTTTAATACGGTTCATGGCAGAATGCCTTCCATTGCAACAGGTGCAAATATGGCTAATCGGGATTTGCTCTATATCGGGGTTTCCGGAGATGGAGACACAGCGTCAATAGGAATGGGCCAGTTTGCCCACGCTCTGCGGCGTAATCTCAACCTCAACTACGTATGCATGAACAATGGCTGTTACGGGTTGACCAAAGGACAGGATTCTGCAACCACTGACCTGGGATCTGCAGGGAAAAGAGGCATTCCCAATCCGTATGAATCCATCGATCTCTGCGAGCTGGCCATAGAACTTGGAGCAAGTTTTGTAGCAAGGGGATTCTCAGGCGACAAGCAACAACTGGTCCCCCTGTTGAAAGCGGCCATGGCCCACAACGGCCTGGCATTTATTGATGTTGTCTCCCCCTGCGTCACCTTTAATAATACCCCCAGCTCTACAAAAAGTTACCAGTATGTCCGTGAACATATCGAAGCTACCAACACCTTTGATTTTGTCCCTCTGCAGCAGGAAATACTGACCCACTACGAAGAGGGTACAAGTCAGGAAGTAGTTATGCACGATGGCAGCCTTATCCACCTGCATAAAGCTGATTCCAGCAAAGATGTAACAAATCGACTCAAGGCAGTAAACAGTCTTGAAGCAGAAAAAGAAAAGGGGAGACTGCTCACAGGAATTCTCTATATCAACCCTGAAATTGAGGAAACCCACGA
>JAOZLO010000271.1 GCA_029934775.1 Desulfocapsaceae bacterium | reverse complement strand
TACATAAACGGTATTTTGGCAATTAACAAATAAGGATAATACTAAAATACTCTCTCCTGGGTAATCCGTTTTATGAAATGGGGGAAAATTCTACCTTTTTATCAATAAAATACAGACAGATTAATAAATGCAGATTTACTTCCGATGTGAGCAACTTTCGCTTGCTGGACAAAAAAAATGGCAAAAAATATAAATGTTCATAGGGGAGAGAATTCAATAGAGAGTTTTCTCAATCCGGGTAAGAACCCTAACTTTCCGCTGGTGGAAATTCCGGGAAATTTAAACCCATTTATTCATGAAAAGATAAAAATTTTTGCAAAACTGATGACTTTTTCATCACTGGGAAATGTGAAAGCCGTTCCCGGGTTTAACATGATAGCTGAAAAAGCGGCAAGAGGAGAATTGAAGGGTGTAAAAAATATAATCGAAAATTCTTCAGGAAATACGGTTTTCTCTATTGCTGTGGCGGCACGTCTTTTCGGGATCCAAAATATTCAATCATTTGTTCCCAGCGAAATATCCTGGCACAAGCTATTGATGTTACTGTTTTTTGGTGTAAGCCCGATTGTTAACCAGGAACCGGATAAGCCCAGTTCCACCGATCCGGCAAGTGGAATTTATAAAGCAAAGAAACTGGGCCTCAAAGAAGGCTGGTTAAATCCAGGACAATATGACAATGAAGATAATCCTAAAGCCCACCAGAAATGGACAGCAAAACAGATATGGGAACAAACTGAGGGCAAGATAACTGTTTTTTGTGCAGGATTGGGAACAACCGGCACCATTATTGGTAATTCCACTTACTTAAAAAGTAAAAAAGAAAGTCTTCAGGTAGTTGGCGTCATGAGAGAGGCGGAGAGTTATGTTCCCGGCGTAAGGACCGAGGTATTGCTCAAATTAATTGGTTTTGACTGGAAGAAGCATGTTGATACTGTTCAACAGGTTTTAACCGCTGATGCTTATCGAAAAAGCATGGAGTTAAGTAGGCAGGGTATCGTAGTCGGCCCGAGTTCAGGTTTTGCACTGGGTGGATTATTGGATTATCTGAGCAAACGGAAGAAAGATAATTTGCTGGATGAATTACGCAACGAGGATGGAGAAATTATCTGCGCTTTTATCTGTCCGGATGGTCCAGTTCCATACCTGGACGAATATTTCAAATATCTGGATGATTCAGATTTCCCAGAAATTGAAAATGAACAGATACTGAGAAACAAACCTGAAAAAAATAGTTGAGCAAAACGAGGGGATAAATTTATGGAAATTCTTATTTCAGATGCTTTTGGCCCAATGTTTAAGGAAAAACTGCAGGTCTTTGGAGATGTGACAACTGATCGAGAACAGTTTTCTGAGGCTGAAGTTGTTCTGATCAGGAGTAAGACAAAATGTACCAGAGAGTATATTGATAACGCACCCAACCTCAGGTTGATCATTCGTGGTGGTGTCGGAATTGATAATATAGACACCAAGTATGCAGCAATCCGAAACATTCAAGTTAGTAACACTCCCCACGCTTCTTCAATTGCCGTTGCTGAATTGACTTTTGCTCTTATGCTGGCAATTCCTTCCAGAATTATTGAGGGCCATCAAAGCATGGGAGAAGGTAAATGGATAAAAAAGCAACTGAAACGTACAGAGCTCTTTGGCAAAACTCTCTGTCTGATAGGCATGGGGAATATTGCCATTGAAGTTGCCAAAAGAGCTAAATCATTCGGCATGAAAGTTGTGGCCTATCGTCAATCCGGCAAACCAAGTAAATTTGCTGAAGTAAAGTCAACTCTCCAGGAAGCTGTGCAAGATGCTGACTTTATCTCAATGCATACTCCACTCACCGATTCCACCAGAGGAATGATGAATAAGGACGTATTCGCACTGATGAAAAAGAATGCTGTTATTATCAACACCGGAAGAGGAGATTGTGTTGATGCAGATGATATGGCTGCAGCTCTGAAAAATGGAGATTTAAAGGCCTATGGCACTGACGTTTGGCCCTCTGATCCTCCACCGGAAGATTATCCATTATTGAAAACTCCCAATGTCTTTATGCTTCCACATATAGGTGCTTCAAGCGTAGAGAATTTAGGTCGAATTGAGGAAGAAATAATATCAATTTTGAAAAACCATACCGGAGTGGAAGTATGAAAAGGAAAATAAATTTTTATGCCGGGCCTTCTGTGATTCCAGTAGAGGTGTTTGAGACTATTCAGGAAGAATTACTGGACTACCAGGGGTCTGGACTGTCACTGATGGAAACGAGCCATCGATCCAAAGATTTTGATGAGGTTCATAATGCAACGATCTCTTTAATAAAAGAGCTTATGGGCATCCCGGATAACTATAAAATTCTCTTCCTCGGTGGAGGAGCAACGATGCAATTCTCCATGATTCCCATGAACTTTCTGCAAGGGGAAAAATCATGCGATTTTACCCTTACGGGTACATGGGCCAAAAAAGCCTATGTCGATGCTGTCAAGATTGGAAAGGTCAATGTCATCTATGACGGTGCTGATACTAAATATACGACACTCCCTGATGTTGCTTCATTAAGTGTAAATTCTGAGGCAAGTTACCTCCACATAACTTCCAATGAAACCATCGGCGGTATTCAGTGGAAAAACTGGCCCACCACCAGTGTCCCCATTATTTGCGATATGTCGAGTGATATATTAAGCCGTTCTGTGCCAATTGAAAATTTTGGCCTCATCTATGCGGGTGCCCAAAAAAATCTTGGTCCATCTGGCGTCACTGTAGTTATCATTCGAGATGACATGTTGGAGCAATGCCCAGATTCTTTGCCCGCCTATATGAACTACCAGACTCATGCTGCGAAAAATTCACTCTACAATACACCACCTGTCTTTCCAATTTATGCTATGAGACTGGTACTGGAAAGAATGAAAAAATTGGGTGGATTGCCGGCTATGGCTGAATTGAATCAACAAAAAGCGAATCTTATATATGAGGCTATAGAAAAAAGCGGTGGTTACTATCGTAGCCCCGTTGATCAGAATTTCAGATCCGATATGAATGTGGTTTTCAGAATCTCCGACAGCGACCTTGAACCGAAATTCATTAAAGAAGCCACCTTGCATGGAATGGTCGGTTTGAAAGGTCATCGTAGTGTGGGAGGGTGTCGTGCTTCAATCTATAATTCGATGACATATGAGGGAGTTAAAGAACTTGTAGGTTTTATGAACGATTTTTCTCAAAAGAACTAAGGCACTCATAAGTTATAAATCGGTGTACAAATTATCAACCTATCAAAAGCAGAACGCTGCTGGATGCTGCAAAGAAGGTGGCCAGGATCACTTGAGACTTTTTTAACTCACCGGAGTTAAGAGAGAGTAAAAGAGGATTTCAATATATAAACCATGAAACATGAACAGGAGATATATCGTGAGTGAAGAAGTTAAAAAAATGAACATCTTTGAACGTTACCTTACTGTCTGGGTAGCGGTCTGTATGATTGCCGGTGTAGTACTTGGAAAATTATTTCCCGGCTTAACTGCCGCCCTTTCAGCCATGGAATTTGCCGAAGGCAGCCACGTCAATATCCCTATTGTCATTTTAATCTGGATGATGATTTTCCCAATGATGCTGAAAATCGATTTCAGTTCGATACTCCAGGTCGGCAAGAACCCTAAAGGGCTTTTCATTACCCTGTTTGTGAACTGGATGGTCAAACCATTTTCAATGTTTCTGCTTGGATTGTTTTTTTTCAAAGTGGTTTTTGCTCAGTGGATTTCACCTGAACAGGCAGACCAGTTCATGGCAGGTGTAATAATTCTGGCAGCAGCCCCCTGTACTGCCATGGTGTTTGTTTGGAGCTATCTGACAGATGGTGATCCTGCTTATACCATCGTTCAGGTTGCAGTCAACGATCTTTTAATGCTGATTCTGTTCGTTCCTGTTGTCGGACTTCTGCTTGGCGTATCCGGGGTGCCGGTCAACTATGATATCCTGCTCATTTCTGTTGGTCTTTTTGTTGTTTTACCGCTTATAGTTGCTTATATTGTTCGTCGTGCTGTTATTGCAAGTCGGGGAATTGATTGGTTCGAGAACCGCTTTGTCGCTTTTTTTCAACCAATCACCATTATCGCGCTTCTTATTACCCTGGTAACCATTTTCGCCTTCCAGGCTGAAAATATAACCGAAAAGGCATTTTTCGTTGTTTTAATTGCCATTCCAATACTAATCCAGGTCTACTTCAACTCCGGTCTTGTATATGGCCTGATGAAGTTTTTCAAAGTTCCTCATAACATTGCCGCACCCGGAGCACTGATCGGAGCGAGTAATTTTTTTGAACTGGCCGTGGCCACAGCAATTGCTCTGTACGGACCAGGCTCCGGAGCAGCACTTGCCACTGTGGTCGGGGTACTGGTAGAGGTCCCGGTAATGCTTACCGTCTGCAATATATGTAATCGGACCAGACATTGGTTCCCAACTCAATCACAGCGTCCCTCCCATACTACTTAAACTGCACCTTTTTCTCTTTTCATTATCGGACGATTATTAGAGGGGGAGATCTATAATTTTCAACGCCTGAACATGGAACAAAAAAGTAAGTGAGAGTAAAGAGTTGTACGCTGATGAACCTACCTCAGCCCTTGATCCGGAAATGATTAACGAGGTACTCGAAGTCATGATCGAATTGGCGGAGGGGGTCCCAACAGCAGAATTCCACATGAACTAACGGAAAACATTTGATTTTTTTACGGAGTGGAAATGTTATGAAACGCTTTGATGATCTCGGTTTTGACACCGTTTTGAACCGTAGAGGGACA
>JAOZLO010000270.1 GCA_029934775.1 Desulfocapsaceae bacterium | reverse complement strand
TAGAACAACTTTGTTTTTCCCATTCATGAACCTTACTGCCAAAATCCAGTTGTTAAATCAACAGACTGTAGATTATTGGGGGAAATTTCATTTCTCCATCACAAGCTATGCAAAGCCACACCATACAGACATGACCAGACTAACACCCCTCCCGTGACAACGATGCAGATCATAGCCATCACTCTGTGGATGGGTCGTTCCGGTTTGCTCTCGACATAACCAAGCAGAAATCCCAGCGCTACACCGGCAAGCATCCCGCCACCATGTCCCCAGTTATTTATCCCCGGGACAATAAAACCAAAAATTGCAATTCCAACTGCCCAGCCACCGACCTGGCGAAAAATATTTTGTCCATAGTTGCCGCCCCGACTCTTTCCGTAATACAACAATGCTCCAAGAAGGCTGCAAATTGCAGCGGATGCACCAAGAGTTAACTGAACACCGGCAGCAATTGAAAGTCCATATCCTGCCACACCTCCCAGTGTATAAATAACAATCATCCTATGCTCACCATATTCCCTGCTGACCAGGGGAGCGAGTTGCACTAGAGCAATCATATTAAAGAGTATATGCAGCAGACTGGCGTGCAGGTAATTTGCGGAAATAAGAGACCAGTAATGATGAAACTGGAACATCGGGATTGTGCCGGTTGAGCCGAGTGCCAGCAGGCTGTTGCTGCCTGGTGATAGAAAGCCAAACGGGCTTGCAGAAAAATGTAAACTTTGCAGATCGATAAAAACAGAAACAATAAACATGACTACGTTGCACAACAAAATAGCACGAATAGTTTTATTCTGACCGGCCAGTCCTCTGGCAAAATAATTTCCCTTCCAGCGAGAAGCCGGATTGATGAGATCACAATAAGGACAGACCGGTTCGGACCGACTGATCAGTTCCTGACAACCTGGGCAAAGCAGCGTTTCTTCTTTCACTCGTGATGCCATCTAACACTCTCCATAAATCATGCTTTAACCCAAAACATCCCAGTAGTGTCCGGTTAAAAAATTGCATCACCTTAAAAATGGATTTAAGGTCCGCTCCAGTTCGCTTACCTGCAAAATCCTAACCGGACACTGCTGATTGACACTATTTCATTTCTGCCCATACTCTACAGCAAAAACAAGAATCTGGGTAAACTGTAATCTTGAAAAATTGTTATCACTAATTATTATCAGGGATTTTCTTCCATCTGGTAAATTGGGCCCAAAACTCATCCCTTCAAGATTATCAAGAGGAATCCCGAGAGAATCAAAGTTGAGGATCAGTTCTTTCGACAAGGTCAATGGGTTTTCTAAATCTTTTGCGGTGCCGTCCATTACTGCATGATAGAGACGGATATTACTCCCCTTACCTTCCGCAAAAGCTCTTTCAAGTGCCAGATAACCATTCACATCCTCAAGAATCAGTAATTCAACGAGACCATTTACATGTAAGGTACCCGGCAGCACAGGTGGTTCCGGCACAGGGTCGGTCAAATAGATATACTCATCCACAACCTCTCCGCTTACTGTATCAAAAATAATGAGGCGACAGGAAGATCCAGAGGCCAAAGTCGCCTCTGCCCCATCCTGAAGCAGTGCATTTTCTACAGCCGCAGTAAGAAATCTGCCATCGGCAGAAAGGGTCAGCGATTCAAAACCCATATTATCCCTGACACCTCGGCTACCATCCGGTGACGAAAAAAAACTCTCCGGTACAGCCATCATTTTAAGCTGTTCCCCTGCGGAATTATGCAATGTCACAAAGGGAGGGATGAGTTTTCTACTCACCCCCTCCGAACTTATGAAAAGATTCCCACTTTCCGTCACTGCGATCCCTTCAGGATCAAGAGAACCGGGTGTGAATTTCTTCCCCTCACTGTTTTTTAATGATGTTACTCCAATAATTTTTACGGAAGGGCTGGAAACTTGTCCGCCTGGGATATCAATGGCAAATCGATAGAACCTGGCGGGCTGTTTAAAGCTGCGATCATCCGAGAGTACATAGAAAACACCCTCTTCAGGAGCATAACTGATGGCTGAAAGCCCTCCCACCTCAGTATTTTCATACATTAACCCGGTAGGCAGCGTCACCTGACCGAGCAGTTCCAACTCAAAAGCTCCCCCACCTGCAGGGACAAAGAAGAAAAACCACAGAAGTATAAAAGAGGTGATACGTCTCAGCATGATGTTCCTGCACTTGCGCCCTGCGGGCGAACAAATTTGACAGGATTAACAGGACTAACAGGATTTTTTTCTGTTTTTATCTTGAACATCCTGTCTATCCTGTCTAAAAAATGGAAATCCCTCTAAGTTCAAGTCAACTCGCCACGGGCCGATATAAAGTAAGTTTTCTGAGTGTCAGAAAGTAGAGTGATGCAACAATAATACCTTTCAACACACTGCTTATACTTATACACCACCAGACACCGGCATAACCGTATGGTGTAAAATTGACAACAAAAATCGCTGCAGGAACTCTGAGTCCGGTAAACAGAACACTTGTTATTGATGGTGGTTTTGTCTTACCCAGGCCATAAAAGCCCCCTGCCGAAGTTATTTCTATACACATGAATATCTGGGAAATCGCAAGAATTTTCAAATACAGCACCCCAACAGCAACCATTTCCTGATCTTTTGAAAACAGGGAGAATATTTCTTCTCCGAAAAACACAAAGCCGACGGTGGCGACCAGTCCAAGACTCAAACTTAACAGGAGAATAAAAAAATAACCTTTGCGAATTCTGTCATATTCTGCGGCACCAAAATTCTGACCGGTAAATGCAGTGAGAGCAGTGGAAAAACCGAGGGCAGTGGACCAGGATAATGCCTCAATATTTGCACCAACATTTTGCACCCCCAGTGGAATTGTTCCATACGCAGAGACAATCCTTCCAATGTACATGGAAAAAATGCAAAAAGTAACCTGTTGAATCGATACAGGAAGTCCAACTTTAAAAATTTTGGCCAGAACCGGCTTCGTCACCCTGGAAAACAGCCTGAAATCCGGCAAAACAGAGCCTGACGAATTCAATTTAAACACAAATACTGAAAATACCAGTGTATTGGAAATTACCGTAGCAATGGCAGCACCTTCAGCACCCAGTTGCGGAATAAACAAAAAACCGAAAATAAGAATGGGATCCAGGATAATATTGATGACCAGTCCCAGAGAATTAACAATAAAAGGAGTCTTGCTGTTCCCAAAACCAATGTAAATCGCACTCAATACAAGGTTGATTATCGCAAAACACATACCGAAAGAGACAATTCTCAAATAGCTTACTGCTTCAGCCATGACATCCGGTTCCAATTTAAAGAACTGAAGCAGATCTGCCGAAAAAACAAGAATCAACAGATTCATGACTATTGAACCATATATGCTGCAGGTGACTGCATTTTCAGCCACAAGTCTTGCCATCGAATCATCTTTTTTGCCGACAGATTGCGCAACAAGAGTTTCAGTCCCTGATTTAGTACAGTAAAATATGCTCAGCAACAGCCACATAAAAAATCCGGCTGTTGTCACTGCAGTAACAGTTGCTGATCCTGCCCGGCCAAGCCAGATGACATCGGTGAGATTGTAAGCCATCTGAATAAACGATGTACCTATAATTGGCAGGGAGAGTTTGATCAGTTTTGAGAATATGGGACCTTCTGTCAAATCTGTTCTATTTTGCATGTCAGTAGCGCTTCCGTTCACATCTGCTGAGAATGACACAGCAGGTCTGGTAAGAAAGGGAATTGTCAGAATGTGATATTTTCAGGAGGATAACCACTCTTTTACCAGCCCAAAGGGCATATTGGCAAAGAGGCCGAAACCCCGGTGCTTGTACAGACCTGAACGGCCCGCCTGAGGAGAGCTGAGACCACAGAAAAATCTGGTCTGCTGCCTCTTTGTAGTGAGAGCTGGATGATCTTCAGCAAGGGTTTTCTTTATTATTGCCGCAGCGGTTGTCGATATTTCCAGAGGTCCTCGCCTTGCGGATTCATCCAAATTTCCAGACAAATTTCCGGAAAGACAAAATTCACAGTGTCCGCAGTTTTCAGCCATCTTTTCGCCAAAATAATCGAGTAGGAATCTGGTCTGACAATCTTTCTGATTTATCAGACTAACCACAAGTTCCAGCCGTTTAATGTCCTGTTCTTCTCGGATTTTAAAATTTTCCTGAAGCTTAACCGTGAGTTCACTGGTTTCGGTTACAGTTAATCGCTTTATCATTCTATATCCCCGTCTCACCCCGCTCACCTGCAAATCCAGATCCCCTTTTTCTTCCAGATAATTAAGGGCAGCCACTATTCGCTCTCTTGAGGTTGCCAGTCTGGTCACAACCTCATTGATATCAAGGCTGAACCATTTTTTCCCTTTTTTAGAACAGGAAAACATGGCACGGAGGAAAGTCACCCGTTCCTGGTCAAAATCGGCAAAAATCTTCTCTGAAGATCTGTGCGGGATAAATTTATAGGTGGTATAGAAGGGACCGGTTGAGGCAATAACATTTTCAAGTTCAAGATAGGTCAGCAGTGTGTTTACCACCAGAGGCCGCATATCATATTTATGAGAAAGTTCATAAACTGAGATATCAAAATAATTCTGCTGATCAGTTATCATTGCAGCAATCTCTCTAATCGATTCGTTGTCCGGAGTATCGCCATAGCTGAAATTTTCAAGCACGGTCAAATCTTGACTGCTTCCCAGCAGTTCACAAATCGCCTCCTGGGAATCCCGCCCTGCCCGGCCTATCTCCTGGGTATAATTCTCCAGGCTTTTAGGCAGGTTGAAGTGGTAAACATACCTTATATCAGA
>JAOZLO010000269.1 GCA_029934775.1 Desulfocapsaceae bacterium | reverse complement strand
CCTTCGATCCGCCTCCCCGGTCTTGCCGTTGCCTTCTGCAATATTTAATGGAACCAGATTGACTGCCACGCAACCACTGATCACGTGCCTTACTATGGATATCTTTTAATGTTGAGGTTTTTGTGTAAACCCTGGAAACATATATATCGCAAGATGATAAACATCCAATCTTTCGTGGCCAACCCCATTGCTTTTCGATCCCAATCCCGATTTAAATTTTGAATATCTCAATAATACAAAGTATGGTATTACCAATTTATGGGCAGGCAATAGGCTGTGGTAGCCTGACAATTAACAATGTTAAAGAAAAAGGTGCTATCACGTTTTATAAAAAAATACATTCCATTTTTCCTGGGTGTCATCAATCTCCGGGTAATCCAAAATATAGTGCAACCCCCTGGATTCTTTTCTTTTTAAGCTCGCCTCAATTATCAACAAAGCGACCAGGGTAATGTTCCTTAACTCCAGTAAATTCGATGTAACTGAATACGTTGCAACTATTTTATCTATTTCTTTTTTTATCTCCTCAATTCTTTGCTTTGCAATAACGAGACGACTTTTTTTTCGAACGATCCCCACATAGTTCCACATTATTCGTCGAATTATATCCCAATTATGGTTAATAACAATCTCTTCATCAATTTCACCCGAACGTTCCGATCTCCAAGTTTTTTTATCCTCTAATTTAATCTTATTAATCTTTTTCCAGTTTCTAGAACAATACTGGTAGGCCCTGTCCGAAAACACAACGGCTTCAAGTAATGAATTACTCGCGAGCCGATTCCCGCCATGAAGTCCGGTGCACGCCGACTCGCCAATAGTGAACAGGTTTTCCACTCCTGTCCTGCCAAACGTATCAGTCAAAACCCCTCCGCACAAATAATGTGCAGCGGGTACAACAGGTATCGGAACCTTTGTGATATCAATGCCAAGCGACTTACATTTACTGTAAATCGCAGGAAAACGAGTTTTTAAAAAACCAGGTCTACTATGGGAGACATCTAAATATACACAATCAGATCCAGTTTTTTTCATCTCTTCGTCAATAGCTCGCGCAACTTTATCCCTGGTTGCCAATTCCATCTGGTCTGGGGAATACTTTTTCATAAACCTTTCGCCGCTTGCATTTCTTAAAATTCCTCCCTCCCCCCTTACCGCTTCAGAAATGAGGAAATTTCTCGCCTCCATATGGTAAAGGCAGGTAGGGTGAAACTGGACAAACTCCATGTTCGCAACACCGGCCCCTGCGCGGTAGGCAAGTGCAACGCCATCACCTGTCGCTATATCAGGGTTACTTGTATATAAATAGACTTTACCTGCGCCACCTGTACACAGTACAGTAACAGCCGCAGAGAAACAGTGTACATTCCCGTCCTGATCAAGTACAAACGCTCCTTGACACCTACTCTGTTCTGATCCACTCCCTCCGCTCTGACTGTCATTATCCGTAATCAACTCGATACAAGTGTGATTTTCATACACTTGTATATTTTTTTCTTTTTTAATTTGGGCCATAAGAGCGCGCTCAATCTCTCTCCCCGTTAAATCAAAAGCATGCGCCACCCTTCTTTTTGAGTGCCCACCCTCTTTTCCAAGACTCAAAGAGCCATCCTCCTCCTTGACGAAATCAACACCCAGTTGCAACAACTCTGCGATACTGTCAGGACCGCCCCGAACCACCAGTTCCACCACATCTTCGTCACACAGGCCTGCCCCTGCGTCCAAGGTATCTCTTACATGATTGACAAAATCATCACTTTGATCCAAAACAGCAGCAACTCCTCCCTGAGCTAAATTCGTTGCAGAGTCAACTTGCTTCTTCTTCGTTACTATCTTGACACGTCCTAAAGTCGCTGCTTTCAACGCAAAAGAAAGACCCGCAATACCACTACCGACTACAAGGAATTCCGATTTCATAAAATATCCATATAAATGTTTCACGTGAAACACATCAATCAACTTGTCCACTGGAAAACTGCGACTAACAAAGTATTGTATGCACAAAACCGGGATCGAACAAAAAAAACAAGCGATAGAACCTTTTGCAAATGTGTTACAAGGTCCTTCAAGCACAATTTCCTGGTATAAGTATAACATCAGACTGGTTTGAACTAGATATTTCCTCAGTCAAGATAAGGATAAAAGTAATCCATTAAGCCACAAATCAGGTTTAGAAAAGAACAATTTACACTACGTTATCAACCCTGTGCCTTTGGCAAAAGGTCTAGTCAAAAGGGTTTGATTAGAAAATTGTATTTATAATCTTGGTCAATTATTTTTGTTTTTTTTTGTGTTTTCATGTAGGGTGCTACAATAAAAAAACATGAGAGGCTAACAGATGAAGAAGGTAGCAAAAATAATAGCAGTAGCAAACCAAAAAGGTGGTGTTGGTAAAACAACGACATCGATCAACCTTGCTGCTGCATTGGCTAGAAAAAAGAAAAAAGTTCTTCTCATTGACTCAGACCCTCAAGGAAATGCATCAAGCGGAGTAGGTGTAAGCCACTCCACTGGTGAGCAATTGAATAATCTTTACCATGTTTACACGGGTACAGCAACCTGCAGTGAGGCTATCAGAAAAACGAAGTCAGCTAACCTTTCCGTACTACCATCTGATATAGATCTTGTTGGTGCAGAAATAGAACTGATTTCATTCAACCAGCGAGAGGCAACGTTGAAGTCTATCCTTGCTTCTGTTAAAGATAATTATCATTTTATTATTATAGATTGCCCACCTTCTCTCGGACTCTTGACAGTGAACGCTCTAACTGCTGCGAATTCAATTCTAATACCAATGCAGTGCGAATACTTCGCTATGGAGGGACTTGCACAACTTGTTAATACGATCAGATCAGTTAAAAGATCATTTAACGATGGTCTTTACATTGAAGGGTTACTCTTAACTATGTTTGACAGAAGAAATCGACTCACCCACCAAGTTGCCTCGGAAGTAAGGAAGTATTTCAAAGACCAACTCTATAAAACAGAAATCCCAAGAAATGTACGTTTAAGCGAATGTCCCAGTCATGGTCAAAATATTTTTGATTATGATATAAAATCGACTGGGGCGATTTCATATTTGAATTTAGCCACAGAGTTTCTAAATAGACAGAGGTGATACAAGACGATGGCTAAAAAAACAGGACTAGGGCAGGGCGTCGGACTTCTCTTTGGAAATACAGAGGAAAAATATTTTGAATGTGTTGTTGATGCAATAGCTCCAAACAAACACCAACCCAGAATTCATTTTAAAAAAGAAGACCTTAACGGTCTAGCTGAATCGATCAAGGAAAATGGAATTATTCAGCCGTTAATAGTAACTCATACTGACACAGCTGGCCGCTTCGAGCTCATTGCGGGGGAACGTCGGCTCAGAGCATCAAAGATCGCCGGTCTTAAAAAAGTTCCTGTGGTATTGATGGATGTCAGTAACAATGACACCCTTCTAGAGTTGGCACTCATTGAAAACATTCAGCGAACCGACCTCAACCCGATAGAAGAAGCTCACGCCTATGAAAAATTAATTGAAAAATTTTCTTATACCCAGGAAGATGCAGCAAAACATGTTGGGAAAAATAGGTCAACCATAACTAACTTACTGAGATTACTTAAACTTCCTGAACATATAAAGGAAGATATAATACAAGGTTTACTCTCTGAAGGGCACGGTAGAGCGCTTATCAAGTTGATAGATGACCCAATGGAACTCCGGGAGATAAGGAATACAATTATCAAAAAAGGGTTATCGGTTCGACAGACTGAAAAAATAGTGAAAAAAATCTCATCAGTCCAGCGTTCTCGAGAGAGTGTACAACCTTCCCCTGGTAAAGATGGGTTACCAGATACCTACCGAAAGTCATTGGTCAATAAACTTACAAACAGTCTTAACTCTAAGGTTATTATTCACCAGAGTGGAAATAGGGGTAAAATTGAGATAGAATATTATTCAATTGACGATCTTGAGAGGCTTATCAGCTTGCTGGTTGACGAGGCCTAACCATATCACTTTACCAAATTAAAAATGATGAATAACACTTTCTTAAGAAACAACTCCACCTCGCTCGCCCGTTCCTTTTTTTTAGTGTGCCTCCTTCTTCTTGCTTCCCCACTAATACTCAGAGCTGAAATGGTCAGTGTTAATGGAGAAAAAGTGAACCTCAGGAGTGGCCCTGGTAAGAAATATCTTGTGAAATGGGAATATGGTGATGGTTTTCCGTTAGTTGTGGTCAAAAAAAAAGATAGGTGGGTCAAGGTTAAAGACTTTGAGGGGGACTCTGGCTGGATCTTCAAAAACCTACTGGCAGACAAGCCTCGCATGATTGTTAAGGCAAATCGGAATCAGGACAAAAGTATAAATATAAGAAAATCACCAGGAACAAAGGGAAAGATTGTTGGAAAAGCTTACTACGGTGTGGTTTTTACAACATTGGAACAAAGATCTGGCTGGGTTAAAGTTAAACACGATAGTGGGCTTGAAGGATGGATCAAAAGAAGCCTTCTCTGGGGATATTGAGCTTAGTCACCCTGCAAAGGAGACATCAAACCAGAAAAGGGCACAGTAATAATTACTGTGCCCTTTTTTCTGGCGGAGAGGGAGGGATTCGAACCCTCGGTGGAGTCTAACCCCCACACTCGCTTAGCAGGCGAGCACCATCGGCCTCTCGGTCACCTCTCCAACACCCAAAACCAACCCTGTGACTCTATTCAGCCAGCGTCCTACTGGGTTTGTATTCGCTATATGGCGGAGGAAGTAGGATTCGAACCCACGGTACTTTCGTACAACGGTTTTCA
>JAOZLO010000268.1 GCA_029934775.1 Desulfocapsaceae bacterium | reverse complement strand
CTCCTCGAGATAAAAAAAAGCCTGGGAACGTATTTTCAGTTCATTTACCTCGGCGGCCTCCACCCCGTACTTATTAATGGCTTTCAGGGTAATAAATGTAAACGGCCCGACGGACAAAATGATTATAAACGCCAGGATTACAAATAACCTGAAACCAATCCTGGATTTTATTTTTTTAAGCATGGGAATTGTACATTACAGGCTAGCTCAGATGGGAGGCGCTATAGTTACCACTATCCTCATATCACTCTTTGCACGAACGCCATGAGGTTCCCTTATCTCCGATATGAGAATATGTCCTGTCCTTGCCGGGATTTCCGTACCATCATCGCCCAGGAAAAAACCCTCTCCCTCTATTACATGGATTGAAAGTTCACCATCGAGATCATGGGAATGCACCGGGAAAGTAACTCCTGCCCTGAGATTAAAGTTAATGATCTTAAAAAATTCAGAATCTTCCACCAGAAAGAATCGTTTCATTGCACCCTCTGTAAATTCATGGGTTTCATTCAAATCAAGTAGTTTCATATTAATGCCTCTAAAATAGATGTTTACGCCGATTAATCTTTAAAAAGTCAATCGACTTTTGTGCTGTACTTCTGTCATAAAAAACAGGTAGACACACTGATAACTTTCGGGTCCGGGTATCCCGCAGCACCATACCCCTGAAACAGGAGTAATAAAAAGCAGGTAAGCACCCTTATGAAGCCAGGGCATAAACTCCGACTCCGAAAAACTTACACCACAGAGGACACAGAGAGCACAGAGATTTTCCTCTGTGTCCTCTGTGCTCTCTGTGGTGTGCGATTGTGCCTTTTGGGTTGCGGACAAAGCCCGCCTTAGGAGTTTTACCTCGTTTCTACACTGATCTTTACCAGGAACTCCAGAAAGTAACCATTATTTTCCCCTTTGCAGGAGTCTCTACAACAATCTCTGGCAAAATTTATTCAATTACCTTAATAGTTACATGGTCATTAGAATGGCTTAACAGGTTATTCTTGATAGTTGACGCCTCTGCTGTTACTTTGACGAATTGGCCTTCTTCATACAGCAGAGGCGTTATTATTACCCTACCACCAGACGGAAAGTAGATTATGCCAGCAGATAAAAAAAATATCCCGGAAATGGCCTGCAACAGTGCAGTATCCAGTGAAACTATCCTGAAAATATCAAAAGAGATCGCCGTCAAATTTATTGAAGTCGGCAGAATCACACCAGCTACATTTCCTGATGCATTTACAACCATCTACTCAACCATCAATCAGGCGGTAAAAAAGGACAGGTCATGATTGAACTCGATCCAACTCTGAACAGGATCCCAAAAAAACTACAACATATTCATATCATGGGGATTTGCGGAACGGGTATGGCTGCACTTGCCGGAATGCTCCAACAGTCGGGTTTTACGGTTACCGGAAGTGACAGTCACGTTTACCCGCCTATGTCTGACTTTCTCGAAAATATTGGTATCAGCGTCTGCAGTGGATATGGGCCGAAAAATCTTGTCTCTCACCCAGACCTGGTAATTGTTGGGAATGTCATAACAAAAAAAAACCCGGAATCTGCCGCTCTTTTCAAATCCCGAATCCCTTACCTTTCCTTTCCCCAGGCACTGTCGCATTTTTATATCACTCCCCTTACGTCCCTGGTGGTAGCGGGAACCCATGGTAAAACGACTATATGCTCTCTGCTGGCAACGGCACTGTTTAGAGCGGGGCTCGATCCAACCTTTATGATTGGCGGTATAGTCAATGAGTTCAATGCCAATTTTCGGTTAGGTAAAGGCTCATATTTTGTTGCCGAAGGCGATGAATATGATACTGCTTTTTTCGATAAAGAATCCAAATTTCTTCATTATCAACCCCAGATTGCGATTATCACCTCTATTGAATTTGATCATGCAGACATTTTCCCGGATCTGGATGCAATTAAACGATCCTTTAGAAAATTTGTGCAACTGTTACCCGGTGACGGACTGCTGGTTGCCAACCTGGATGATGATAATGTGGCCGAAATTGCGTCAGAGGCGCCCTGCCCTGTAGAGGGTTATGGTTTAAACATTACCTATCCATGGTCTCTTGATGAAATACAATACGGGAAAGGAAAGAGTTCATTTACCGTTTATCATCATGGAGAAAAATGGTCCAGAATGTCTGTCCGTTTGCCGGGAAAACATAATTGTCTCAACAGCCTTGCTGTTTGCGCGGTAATGAACCACATTGGAGTGGTTGCAACTGACATAGACAGGGGACTGAGTAGCTTTGGAGGAGTTAAACGAAGACAGGAGATACTGGCAACAGTGAATGGCATTACCGTAATTGATGACTTTGCCCACCACCCGACAGCAGTGCGTGAAACGGTGAATGCACTTAAAAAAGCATACACAGACCAGCGGCTGGTCATCATATTTGAACCAAGAACAAACTCATCAAGACGGGCAATTTTTCAGCAGGAATATGTCTCTTCCTTTGACTCAAGTGATATCACCGTGATCCGTGAGCCTGTACCACTTGCTGATTTTGACCCCGACGATCTCTTCTCCTCAACCAAACTGGCAATGGATCTAAGAAATGAGCGTAACCTGAAAGCGATTTCTTTTGAAACAACCGAAGAAATCCTGAACTATCTTGCATCACTCCTGCAAAAAGATGATGTGGTCGCCATCCTCTCTAATGGCGGGTTCGACAATATTCACAGCAGACTTATAGACCAGATAAAAAAAATTACTCATTAATTATAGAAGCTAGATGGACCTGAAGCTCTTCAATGAGTTTTTTTAAATCAGCAGAGTCTCCTCTCTTTGCCTTTTCTTCAATCAACAGGGCAATCTTTGCGCATTCCCCCATGCCTAGATTGAGAAGAGCACCTTTCATAGTATGCGCCGCTTTCCCCGTTAAGGTCAGATCATTGCTGGCAAGAGCATTTTCCAGACTCTGCATATGTGTTACAAGAGTAGTTATAAAACATGGGAACATTGATTCTATCTGTTCCGGGGCAAGATGAAATTGCTCAGAGAGATATGTTTTGACTCTCTGTACACTCTTGTTATCTGTCATATCAGTTCCTCTTGAAACTTCCATAAGAGCAAATATGGTTGAGTAAAGATTCCACCGTGCCACTTATTCCCCGGTGTGGTAGATATTACAATACCAGCTAAAGATGAATAATAAAAGTCAAAGTGGTGTTTTGAAAAAGGAACAGACTCAACAAGAAGGCTCCATCCCTCTTCTTCATAGAATAAAAAAAATAATCCACCATCATGATCTTCTCAAACCGGACGAAAAGATCATTGTCGGAGTTTCCGGTGGAGCAGACTCACTTGCTCTCATGCATATTTTGCACGCTCTGGACTGGGGTCCGCAAATGATCGCTGTCTATATAGATCACGGCCTCCGACCTGAAGAAATACAAGTCGAAAAACAGGCGATAAAAAAATACTGCCGCGATTTACATATCCCTTTTATTTCAGAATCAGTGAATGTAACTCAGTATGCTGCAAGTACAAAATGCTCTATAGAAGAGGCGGCAAGAATCCTCAGACATGAGGCTCTGGAAGAAATCAGATCCAGCCAGTTTGCATCTTCGATCATATTGGCCCATACTGCAGACGACCAGGTTGAAGAATTTTTCATCCGCCTCATGAGAGGAACCAGTCTCAAAGGATTGTCCGGGATGCAGTTAAAGAGAGACCATATAATCCGCCCTCTTCTCAATGAACCTAAAACCGCCTTGATACATTATCTTGAGGAAGCAGGAGTCCCGTTCTGCTTCGATTCATCCAATTTAAATCGTCAATATCTGCGCAACAGAATACGACTTGACCTACTCCCCAAACTTGAAAATGAATATAACCCTTCCATCAGACAGACCATTCTGCAGAACATGGACATACTTGCCCGTGATGAAAACTTTCTCGAAGAGGTGAGCAGTGATGCCTTGGAACAATGCGTATCATATAATTCAGAGAATGATGGAAAAACAACTGAGAATCGACTGATACTGCTGCCTGAACCTTTACGTACTTTTCACTATGCAATTCAGTGCAGAGTCATTGAAAGATGTTTTTGGATAATGAAAATAAAACCGGGATACCTTAAGATCAGATCACTTTTACATTTTGCCCAGTCTGCTGAAAACAGTACCGAACTCCATCTTGCGGATGGGATCAGGGTGACCAAATCACTCAATCAAATCATTCTTTCAAGACCGTTACGACAGGGACAGTTACGCGGTTCTGTCCCTGTTGATACATTTCCCCCCCTCCAGATTCCAGGTCCAGGATGTTACACAATCAAAGAGATAGGAAAAAAATTAAAGCTGTCCATATCATCCACCATAACTACCGGGACTTCAAACAGCGAACTGCTTTTTCTCGATAGAGAAAAAGTCACATTCCCTCTTCACTTGCGTCCCCCGAATCCCGGTGAAAGGTTCAGGCCTTACAATGCACCAGGAAAGAAAAAAATAGTACGATACTTAAGTGAGAGAAAAATCGAGGTAAAGAAAAGGAGTGGGTATCCGGTGCTTGTTTCCGGCAGCAAGGTCATTGCCCTGCCAGGGTTACAGATATCTCATGAAGTCAGGGTTACCGGGGCCACAAAAAGTATACTCACGGTGGAGTTGTTTGACATGACACTAGGAGGCTGTCCGAGAATAGGCATTTATTCTCAAATCGAGGTTTTTTAAAAAAATAAGCACAGTCATATAAGTGATATTATGAGCATTATTTTTATGAAAATAACGAAGAGTTGGGGGAAAATGCACTCTCGGACAGCCTCCTAGGATTTCCTGCGCAAAACTCTTTTATCACCAATCCTCA
>JAOZLO010000267.1 GCA_029934775.1 Desulfocapsaceae bacterium | reverse complement strand
CCATCATAAACTTACCTGCACCTGTTGAACGATAACGCTCATCGGTCACAAGATCGTCAACATAGAGATACTTTCCCCAGGCCAGCTTCAGCCCTACCACAAAACCCGCAATGCAGAGCACTTCATTTTCAGACTCTACATAGGCTAATTGATAGCCACTATGCTGCTGTTCTTTTATCTGAGCGATCAGGTTCTCTTGATTAAAACCAGGTCGAAATTCAATTAATATCCTACTGACTTTCAATAGGTCAGCATCTGTTTCCGCAATTATTACTTTCATGTTTTTCCCTCTGCCAATGTTTTTCTGTATTTTTAATAATGCCCGTACCATAGATTTGTCGAAGCATCACTGGTTGATATCTTGATCGCCAAAATCACACCCTATTTATTTTTTTGATAATATTTATTTCTTATTGACTATGCAAGAAATAAATATTACAAAATAGAATATGTCATTTTCAAAAGACAAATTCTTCGCTATTGCCTGTAGTTGTAATTGAAGCTTGGAAGTGCTGGTACTAAAAATATGTTTATAAGAAATCCTGATTGGTTGTTACAGATTCAATTTGATTAACCTTTTAATAACGAGGGAACACAGTGGAAAAAAAATACGACGCAATAATCATTGGTGCAGGGATAATTGGTTGCTGCACCGCCTTTGAACTGAGTAAAATGGGTTACAAAACGCTTAACATTGACAAAGAGGCAACCGCCGGTGTGGGGTCAACCGGCAACTCCTGCGGCAATGTCAGGTTCTACTATTCGACCCGTGACGGAGTCGCCCTGGCGTACGAATCTGCCTGGTACTGGCATAACTGGCGTGAATATCTGGAGGTGGACGATGAACGTGGTATCGCAGAATTTCACAACACCGGATCGGTATTCATTAAAAGCAAGGCTCTCAATTGGCCCAAAATCAAAAAACATTTTGATGAAGTGGGTGTGAAATATGAAGATTGGGACCTTGCAACCCTGAAGTCGAAACTGCCCTACGCCGATTTCCATTCCTTCTACCCTCCAAAAAGACCGGACGATCCGGCTTTCTATGAAGAACCCACAGAATTTCTTGAAGGAGCGTGTTTTACACCGGAGTCCGGATATGTTGGAGACCCTGCCTTGTCCACCCAGAACGTTGAGGCCGCGGCCAAAGCCAAAGGGGCTGATTTTTTATACAATAAAAGAGTAATCGGGATACGGCAGCAGGATAATAAGGTGCTGGGTATTACACTGGAAGATAACACTCAGATTGATGCTGCCATAGTGGTCAACGTCTCAGGGCCTCATTCCTTTCAGGTGACCGAGATGGCCGGACAGCTGGATAACAATTTGATCAAGACCAAAGCACTGCGGCATGAAGTGCACGTGGTAGCACCTCCGAAAGGATTCAGCCCTCTGGATGAAGGATATCACACCAATGATACCGATATTGGAGCCTACTTTCGACCCGAGGCCGGCAATATGATTCTTACCGGCAGTGCTGATCCGGCATGTGATCCTAAAGAATTTGTTGATCCGGATAATTTTGATCGTCAGGTCACTCCTGCGCAGTGGAAATCACAGGTTTACCGCCTTGCCCGCCGTATTCCTGAATTACCTATTCCAAACAACCCTGCAGGAATTGTAGATCTATACGATGTAAGTGATGACTGGCTGCCCATCTATGATAAATCAGACCTTGACGGCTATTACCAGGCCATTGGCACCAGCGGCAATCAATACAAAAATGCCCCCGTGGTTGGAGCAATGATGGCAGAACTGATCAAAAAGGTCGAAAACGGTTACGACCATGATGCGCAACCAATGGAATATACACTGCCGCACCTGGGGTTGACTGTCGCTACAGCGACCTTTCACCGCAAACGCGAAATTAATCCCAACTCCAGTTTCAGCGTGGTGGGTTAATACAGGAAGTGCTATGTCAACAAAAAACAGTAAACCCGGCTTAACGTACAATACTGCAAAATGGGCCGCCGGGTTGGAATATGAGCAACTGCCCGAAAAAGTTATCGAGGCGGCAAAATACTGCTTCCTGGATACTATCGGTGTGGCTCTGGGCGGCTTACGGACACAACCCGTTTTGAAAGTGAAAAAATATGTTGAGGATAGTTCAAACCGGGGAAACTGTTCGATCTGGGGAACCTCGATTAAGACAACGGCAGAGCTGGCTGCTTTAAGTAACGGCACAGCCTGTCATGCTCTGGATTTTGATGAAACCAATTATTCTTCTATCGGCCATCAGGCGGCAGTAATTGTACCTGCACTGCTGGCACTGTCCCAGGAACAGCAATATCATGGCCGTGACCTGCTCACCGCCTTTGTAGCCGGCTATGAGGTGATGGGAAAACTGGGCTTGGCAGTCAATCCAAGTGCCTACCTCAAGGGTTGGTGGACTACCAGCCTGCTTGGCCTGACCGGTGCAGTGGTTGCCTGCTCAAGGCTGTTGCGACTTGATCAAGAACAGATGGTTATGGCCATAGGTCTGGGCGCTTCTTTTTCCAGCGGTCTCAGGAGTAATTTTGGTACCATGGCCAAGCCTTTTGGAGTGGGAAAAACAGCAATGGATAGTGTGATTCTTTCCAGGCTGGCAAAAGCAGGGATGACGACAGCTCCCGATCATCTGGATGATGACAGTCTTTTTCTCTCTCTAACCAGTGATCAAGTTTCAGCGAATGTATTCGATAATCTTGGCCGCCCCTATGAGCTGGAAAATCCGGGAGTCGCTTTCAAACGCTACCCCTCATGCTCAGCTACTCATGCTGCTGTGGATGCAATTTTATCCCTGGTAAGTGAATACAACTTTGTCGCAGACGACGTTGAATCAATTCGTTGTGAAATACCACCTCTGGTCGATACCTGCCTGATCTACACAAACCCTGATAACATTGAACATGCACGATTCAGCCTGGAAGCCTGTGTGGCCATGGCCCTATGTGAGGGGAATCTGGACAACTCAGTTTTTACTGAGCAGAAAATAGCTGCCCCCGGATTGAGGACAGTGATGAAACGAGTGCAACGACACGTGCGGGATGATTTCAATAGTGGTCAGAAGATTGACAGCCCACAACCCAAAGAGGCGGCCAGGTTAATCGTACATTTAACCGATAACAGGAGACTTGAAAAAACGGTCTTATTTGCCAAAGGCAACAATGAAAATCCCCTCAGCGGAACTGAACTTGAAACAAAATTTAAAGGTTTGGCCCATGGTTATCTGTCAGATGATACATCGGCTACTTTTCGGCAGATGGTTCTGGATCTTGAATCTCTCAAGGAAGTAAGCATTCTGACCGATTACCTGTAACCTTTTTTCAAAATTTGTAAAATTGAAGAGGAGCCCACCACATGAGCCAGACAATTCATCAACGACACCATATGGAATTTCTCGATCCTGCGGGAATTGACCTTATCCACCAGTCAGCACTGAAAGTCCTGGCAGAGGTAGGCAATAAGGTAATGGATCCTGTAGCCAGAGAATTGCTGGCGGGAGAGGGTGCCAGGATTGAGAATAATGACATCATATTTGTTCCAGAGAGTGCTGTGGAAAAAGCAATCTCAACAGCACCTTCCACATTCACAGTTTTTGACCGACAGGGAATGCCGTTCATGGAGTTGGGAAACTCAATGATTTATGGCTGCACACCAAGCACTACGCTGCAATTTTTAGATCCATCCACCAATAAAACAAGACCTTTTTCAAGTAAAGAAGCTGCCCTTATCTGCAGGGTTGCTGATGCCCTTCCTAACCTGCATACCATTGTCACCAAAGGCAATATTTCTGATCACATACCGGAAGAGCTTAAGTGTCGATATTCATTTTTAACCGCCCTTAAAAATACAACCAAACCAATTTCTGCCACTCCTGACGAAGATTTTGCAAGTGTTGTAGATATTGTTGAACTGGCACAGGAACTGGCCGGAGGGAAAGAGCGTTTCAAGAAAAAACCCAACATGTTCCTCTACACTGAGCCTATCCCTCCCCTGGTGATCAGCCCGGTCAGTTGCCAAAAAATCGTGTATTGTGCAGAAAATGGGGTACCTCTTGTGTATATGCCCTATTGCTCCAGAGGAGGTACAGCACCCATGTCAGCAGGAGCGACACTGGTTCAATGTTTTGCCGAAATCTACCTGGGGTTGGTATTACATCAGGCTTCAGCACCAGGTGCACCTTTTATGGTCGGAGCAATGCCGTCAATACTGGATATGAAGACCTCCGTCGCATCCTATGGCGCTCCGGAGTTTCATATGCTGGTTGCTGCTTCCAGCCAGTTTACAGCCCGGAAAATCAATGTACCCTTCTTTGGCTCCGGCGGCTGTGGGGACAGTAAACAACTGGATCATCAGGCCATGATTGAAACCTCCATGAGCCTGCTTAGCAGCATGATCAGTGGTCCCCATATAATTCATGACCTGGGATATATGGATCACGGGGTAATCCTGTCACCCCAGTTACTGGTGCTGTGTGATGAAATAATGGACCACTTTGCATGCTATCAGAGAGGTGTGGATCTGTCAGATTCAGAAAACTGGGTGCAGTCCATCAAAGAATCCGGGCCCGGAGGTAATTACATTACTACTCCGTCAACCTATCAAAATTTCAAGCAGATTCATTACTCGAACTACTTTGATCGCTCTATGGCTGGAATGCCCCTCTCAATGGATGAAAAAATCAAGGGGAGAACCCTGGAAATAATAGAAAACCATAAACCGGAACCACTTTCACCTGCTCAAGCAGAAATAATAGAAAGTGGTTGGAAGCGATGGCAAAAAGAACAGAGAAAATGAAAAATAGACTGACCAAAAAGCTTGATAATGAGCATGGTGC
>JAOZLO010000026.1 GCA_029934775.1 Desulfocapsaceae bacterium | reverse complement strand
GACTGGGCTCTGGAAAGAATCAAAAAGGTGTTAGGACCTTAATCCTGAAGCCCCGTCACTTAGTTCAGTAACCCCTTTGAGGGGTACGATATACAAGAGATAAGCGTAGACTTCGGATAAGCGTAGACTTCGAGAAATTTAACGGGGCCACAGAGAAGGAAAAAATTCTTTTCTCTGTGGCCCTTGTGCTCTCTACAGTGAGAGAAAGTGGCTTTGGGGTTTTGAGGTGTCAGTAAATGATATATTTAAACAGGAGAAGAGCGTGGATTTTAATTTAACAAATCGAAATTTTTTAAAATTGTTAGATTTTACATAGGAGGAGATTACGTTTTTACTGGATCTTTCCATTGATTTAAAAAAAGCAAAAAAATCTGGGCAGGAAAAACCACACCTGATGGGGAAAAACATCGCTTTGATTTTTGAAAAGTCCTCCACCCGTACGAGGTGTGCATTTGAAGTAGCGGCCTATGATCAGGGTGCTCATGTTACGTATCTTGGACCATCCGGATCACAGATCGGGCATAAAGAATCGATGAAAGATACGGCCCTGGTACTGGGCAGAATGTACGATGGAATACAATACCGTGGGTTTGGCCAGGAAATTGTAGAACAATTAGGGAAGTATGCAGGTGTACCTGTGTGGAACGGTCTGACGGACGAGTATCATCCAACGCAGATTCTTGCGGACTTTTTAACAATGATTGAGTTTTCAGATAAACCGCTCAGTGAAATATCCTTCTGTTACATGGGAGATGCCAGGAACAATATGGGAAATTCTCTTATGGTTGGGGCCGCAAAAATGGGGATGGACTTCAGAGCTGCAGCACCGGAGAAATGTTTTCCGGAAGAACCACTTGTTGAAGAGTGTCTGAAAATTGCAAAAGGAACAGGTGCAACAATCACACTGACTGAGAATATCGAGGAAGCAGTCGAGGGTGTGGATTTCATCTATACAGATGTCTGGGTGTCCATGGGAGAGGCAAAAGAAGCCTGGGATGAAAGGATTAAATTATTGACTCCTTACCAAGTGAACCAGAAGGTAATGGATTTGACAGGTAATAAAAATGTTAAATTTATGCATTGCCTGCCCGCTTTTCATGACAGGGAAACAAGAGTAGGTGAAGATATTTTTCAAAAATATGGTCTGGATGGGCTGGAAGTAACCGATGAAGTCTTTCAATCGAGCGCATCGATTGTTTTTGACGAGGCAGAAAACAGGATGCACACTATCAAGGCGGTTATGGTTGCAACACTGGGGTCAGTATAGGGAAGATCAGTCCGCGGGTATTGTATTTTTGACAGGCTTGAGAGCAACTATGAATCCCAGGCCGGTTAAGGCAACCAAGGTGCTGATCCAGATGGCTGCGCTGTATCCCCCGGTAGTGTCAAAAATATAGCCCGCCAGAATTGGCCCGACAGATCCCCCAAAGCAACCACTGAACACAATCATGCCGAAAAGAACCCCATGGGACCGGATTCCAAAATATTCAGCAACGATGGGTGAAATAGCGGTGAAGAAGCCACCGTGGGCAAAACCATAAAATGCAGCAAAAATGTAGATCATCCAGAGGTTGTCAGTGATTTGCAGCCATAAGAGTGTTGCTATCAAGAGGATAAAGCAGAAAATTGTCGCTTTTCGACTATTAAAACGGTCAATGAATAAACCCGTTGTGAACCTGCCCACCATACTGACACCTCCGATGGTGGAAAGGACACCCGCAGCTTTACCACTCGAAATATTCAAATCCCGGGCAAAAGGTACAATATGCACTAAGATGATGAGCAGGCAGAAAACTACCGAGAAATTCACAATACAGAGTATCCAGAACTGCGTGGTATGGATTGCCTGGCTAAAGGAGAGGTTCTTGCTTTCATCATCAGAGTCTGTCATCGGCGTATCTTTTCTTGCCGGCGATGACTGTGCCATTTGGCCGGGGTCACGTCGTAAAAACTGACCAAGCAGACCAAGCAGTACCATACCGGTTATTCCAATTATTACATAAGCCGTTCGCCATCCATAGTTCGAGATCAAAAGACTGGCTGCTATGGGAGTAATCAGTTGTCCGGCACCTGTTCCAACCTTTACTATCCCTGTTACCATTCCCCTGTTTCTGACAAACCAGCGCGTAGTGGTGGATAAAGAGATAACGTCGATAGAGCTGAATCCGATACCGGCAGCAATCCCATAAAATAAATAGAGTTGCCATGTTGTTTGAAGTGTGGACATCAAGAGAAAGCCGATCCCGACAAAACAGCTGGTGACAATCATCACCTTCCTGGGGCCCACTTTATCATTTAATCGCCCTACAAATATGGCAAGAAACCCCATGAGAAAAAATGCCAGGGAAGATGCCCCGGAGATGGTTGCTCGTGACCAGCCGAATTCTTCATGCAACGAATTGAAAAAGATACCGTATGAAACAAATATGCCGATACCGACCGCCTGAATACCGAAACACACAGCACCGATAACGTACCTGTAAGAATTTTTAGATGTCTGTAGCTCATTCATGTGTATAGATTTCTCTTTCGACAATTTTCAGCTGGTCATCATTTCAGCTTGAATAAAGGGGGACTGAATTTATAAGTTGTGATGAGAACAAGAGTACTTACTGAGCAGATAATTAGAATATGTTTTTATGCATTTTGTACCTTGGATGGTGCGGCTGTTATCGAATATGTGAAACATCTTGCTGAAGAGACAGGAATTCCATATCAAAATTTAATCAATCGTTCGGAAATTAATAACTTCATTGGCAGTATTGAAATTCAAAGAATTAATTGGTTATCAATCGTTTGATACGGCAGGGAGCATTGAGATTCTTGTTTAAATGACTTGTTTAATTCAATGGCTGCACCCCAACAAAGGCATTTCATCTAATCAGCGGACAAAGCATCAGCATCTTCTTTCGTTGTATTGTCAACGATTTCTTCCTGATAAACAGCATTAACCTCTGCCATTACACGCTGCTTAATCTGCGTTTCGTCCAGACAATCCAGCCCATAACGATGTGCAAGCTGCTTCAGTTCATCCTGACTGAAAGAGAGACCTAATCGTGGACGTTGAACTTTAGAGTAACTCAAATCCAAAATCTTCCGTACAATGTCACTGGGATTGAGCCTGGCATCAGCAGCATCGTAGCGAATTTCCTTCATAATTTCCTGCTGAAACTCAAAATGGATCTGCAGCTTCTTGAGGGTCGCTCGCTCTTTCTGCCAGTTGCTATTGCTCTTAATTTCGGACATGGCCGTATTGGATTTTTTATTCATACTTCTACATTGGCCAAAAGTCCTCAATCATATCAATCGGAGTGTACACTACCAACGACACATCTGTACTACCATCCGCCCAAATCTCAACCGACAAACCGTAACTTTCATCTTCGGCTGTGCACTCATGATACCGCAATTCATCACCATCATCATCCGCGAATTGACTTGGCGGCTTCTGACTGCAATCATGGTCATAATAATACGCTTCAGCCATTTTTTCCTTCTGACGGTAGTTATCTGAAACCCACCCCTCTAGTTCTGGCAATACCGTTTGAACCTGAAGTGTAGGATACTCCTCCTGCCAAAGTTCAGAGAACTGATCTTCATCAAAAAGACGTAATACATTTTGGCGTGAAATCTTTAATGACAATGCTAATTCGAGTTTACCGTCTTCCTCTTCAATGGCAAGAAAGATAATTTGATCAGTTTCATCACGAAGCTGTAATTCTTTGCTTACCTGCTGCTGATATTGATACGTTCCAACTCCAGTTACTTCAAACTGCTTGCCCTGAACTTGTGGCGGTAAAATAGAACGGGGTTTGAATTTAATTATATCGCCAACTTGCAGATCCTGTGCACTCTCAAGTTTGCGAACAGGGGTTGTTTTGTTTTTACTAAATAGTGATTTAAACATAGATATCTCACGCAATTACAATAGAAGCAGTGGTTAAACCAGGACACATCACAGTCATACAAGAAGGGCTTTCCCCGAGAGTCTCGTTTGCCTTGAAAGCAGAAAGCCCTTTTGTAAAATTACCCTTTTGCCTGTTTCGCTTTAAGACGTTCTAATACACTGTTTCCTGTCTGGCTGCTTTTACCGATTCCGCCAGCTGCTAATTTGGAATTAATAGTGCTGGTACCGTTTTCTTCTGCCATCCAGTCACCAGCTTCCATTTCATCCTTGTAACGTGCCTGTTTAGCTTTCACACGATCCAACGCTTTTGAAACACGGTGTTCAGTTGAATTAGTTGCGGCTATATTAGAGCTTATACTAGAGGTTGCTTTTTGCAACTCCTGTACAGTTTTCACCTTTTCCAGTTCTCGCTTGTTTTTTTGAATGGTTTTATCACGCTTTTTTATCATTCTGTTAATACCATTCACTTCCTCTTTCAGGCGGTTATACTCAGTGCTGGTTTCGTCTCTCTCAGTCTCCAATTCGGCGATATGCTCAGCTACTTCTACGGCCAATGCTTCCTGCCCACTTTCAAGCGCCTGTAACGCCTTGCCTTCATAATCTGTAATATCTGCTTCATATCCATTGAGCTTTCGTTTTAAGGCAATTTCAGTTGCCTTAAGGCCAGTCAGGCTCTTTTTAGCCTTCTCTATGGCCTCCTCTGCTTCGCGAATTTCTTGTTCATAAATGCGAACGGCTTGAGTTTCAACGATCGATTCACCCATTTCATTCGCACCACCTTTAATCGCTTTAACAATATTACTTAAAATCCCCATACTATATTCCTCCGGTTAAACTAACAGTGGTTCTATCGCATCAAGTACTTCGACCGTGTTCTCAGCCTGTACCTCTAGTTCATGCACAATGTTTTCAAAGCTGGTTTCAAGAGGCATTGCACCAAACAGAATATAGGTATTACCCTGCAACCCGATGGAGCTTAGTGGTACTGCCGGGCTCAACTGCAGCAAGAGCTCGTTGAGCTCCGCTTCACCCCCTGGTTTAACTTCAGATTTCAAAAAAAGTGGTGTGACTGAAAGTAGCTGAGTCTCAGTGCTTGCAATATTTATTTGGAACTCACTAACATTTGAACAGACAACTTCTATTATACCATTTTCGCTCAACACCGCATCAAAGCGGGTTCCTTCATCTGTGGTATGGTTATTCAGCCTAAAAACCAGATCATCCAGATTTGCTATCATTATATCACTCCCTTACTGGTTGCACGCCATAATATGGCGCTTGAGTACTCCAAATGTATGCCATAATATGGCGCTTGTCAAATTTTAGTTTGCTTTTTTCAAGGTGCTCTTTACTGGTGAGAGAAAAATACTCCATCCTGTTTTCCCCAGGATTTCTTGTGATACTGGTACAGAAGGTGTGATCCGAGTCGATTCACATCAACTTCCTTTTCTTTTGCATAAAAATTAGGTGAAAAAACAAACGCAGCATTGAGTTGTGCTTTCGAGATCCACTGGTCAACAAGAGGTAATTCCGTAATATCTTCAATCCGTTGACTGGCCGATTTACCCATCTTCGTTCCAATTGTCCAGCCCCATTCACCAAAGGTTGGTACATTGGCATGGTACTGCTCGGTGATAAAATTGACCGAAGCCAGTGTCTTTCCAATTGAAATAAACGCATTTCGAGCATGGTATGGCGAGGTAGACTGAATGGCGATAGCGCCATCACCATTTAACAAGGAATATAATCTTGAGTAGAAAAAATCCGAGTAAAGTTTATTCAAATCGGGATGGCTTGGGTCTGGCAGATCAACAATGATGGTATCGAAATGGCGGCCGGAAGAGACCAGGTGCTCGACCTCAATGAAGGCATCTCCTATGATGACCTCTACCTTAGGTGAGTTAAAGCTATTCCCATTTAGCTCCAATAATATTGTATTGATTTTGGCAGTTGCATCGGTTGCCTTTCCACTAAACAATTGAATGATATCAGCATCGAGGTCGATTAAGGTGACCTTTTGAGGTTGCCATTGCAGGATATCTCGTAGTGCCAGACCATCTCCCCCGCCAATTACCAAAATAGAATCGTGACGGGCGGAAACCAACAGAGGTGGATAGGTTAACAGGCTATGATAAATCCTCTCATCTGAGCTGGAGAATTGTAGTCGGCCATTCAAATAAAGACTATAAACCTGGGGTAGTCCCTGGCCCAGATAACGTTCAGTAAGGGTAATATTTTGATAGGATGTTTGTTTGCTGTAAATAGGTTTATCCTGAAACAGTGCATAATTTAGTTTCTCAATCCACCCCGTCCCGTATATCCCAAGGGTGATCACGATCCCCACCAGAACAAAATGGCCAAGCCAGAGTTTTAAGGGTTTCAAGAATTGGGACCGATAGCGCCATAAAAAAAGTAGTCCCACAGTCAGGTTAACAGATGCGGTGGTAATCGCTGTAAGTATAATTGGATGGCGCAGGCAAAATATTACCCAGATTGCCGCTCCAATTCCAGCGCCAATATAATCTGCCCCATAAATAGTGCCTGTGTTGTGGGTCAGATGCTGCCCATGTACATGCTCGCGAACCCTCGCAATCAACGGGATTTCCATACCTATCATCAAGCCAAGGAAAAAACCAATTATAAAGGGGGTATAAAAAGAGAGAACCTTGACGCTTTCAATAAAACCGCCACTTGTGGTTATTGAGCTGGGTAAACCATAGATAGATTGCAGCCACTGGGGCAACGTGTATGTGACTGCCATCATCACAGCCATAATCAAAATCGAGCATGAACCAACCAGAGCAATTCCCAACTCAAGCCAGACAAATCCATTATAGGGACATTTTATCCATTTTGCCAAAAATGCGCCAAAGCCCATCGCCACGATCATAATACCGATCATGGAATAAATACTGCTCTCCACAGCTCCTAGGATTCTGCCAGCATAATGGGCTAGCAGGTATTCATAAATAAGGCCACAACAGGCCAAAAAAGACATTGCCAAGATTAAAAATATATCGTGCCGCAATGTGCTCGCAGGTCTTGTCCCCCCCTTTTTCTCTTTTTTAAGAGAGTTCATCTCAGCAGAATGCATTGTAAATCAACTGGAAACAGATAGAGCGTATACATTTTTCAACTCATCAACGCGTAAATAATTAAAGCAACCGCCACATAGATCGCTGCCTCGATATAGGCAACTCCCAAATTTCGCTGTTTATCTACTTCCTCTGAACAGTTGATACCTGCAAGGACAATTCGTCCCGCAAAACTGCTCAACAGAATCAAGACCAGCATGATAACGAGAGAGGTACCAAACCAATACATAGCCGACATCCAAATGGCGCTCTGCAAATAACCCACCAACCCACCGGCCGCGCCCACCGCCAAAGCAGTACTGATAATATGGCCGCTATACCGGATCGCCAGCGCCGTATTTCCCTGCTCCAGCGCAACCTGCCAAACATGACCGTTGTGTTTCTTTTGATAAATACTGCTGCGAATTCTAGTCACCGCCAACATCAAAAGCTGCACCAATACGAATATAACAACCACAGACAGCATACCTATCAAACTATCGGACTCTACCCATTTGATGGCGGCATTTATAATAATACCGAGCGCTATAAAGTTGGCTGCCTGCACTGTTCCTGCAGCCATATTTTCTGCTTTTACCTGTTCCTTTAGCGAGAAGGTGTGAAAAATGACTTTATCGTTAATGAGGGTGCCAATTTTAAGCAATACTATCCCAAGCAGCGCATACAAACTGACATTGATCGCTTCATCCAGCAAACTGGGCAAAGCTTCACCTGTAACAACACCCGCCATTATCAGGCCAAGTGCCAAGGCGTTACCGGAAATTGAGACACCAAAAGCAAAGTTATCTTTTTTTGATAACTCATGTGTGCTATTAACACCCGCCATCAACCCTTGCAGATAGCGCAATGAGCTTAGAGCAATGATGGCGATTCCTAAATCAATGGCGAGCACGGCCAACTGCCAAGCTAATCCTGAAACAGACAAACTATTTAACATATCTATTATCCTTTATCTATTTTCCACCACCGCTAAAACTGCGCGAAGTACTGGATGATGAGTTACGAGACCCTGCCGAGCCAAAAGGTTTTGAAAATTTGGTACTATTTCCACTTTTTGCATAAGAACTGCTAAAAGATTGGGCCATCTTTCGGGACTTCATAGTTGCACGAGCCGAACCAGTTTTACTTTTTGCATATGGGCTAGTGAATGATTGCCCACTTTTCTTGAATTTCTGCCTCGCCTTTTGTTATGTCTTCATGTTTGCTTTTTTCTGGCCAGGAGAGGTGTAATGATACCGCCCTGCTTCATTGTAATAACTGAAGTCTCGATGACGAGACCAGCCACCATAGTAGATAGGCTGACGAAACATGCTTGTAAAAAAGGCGTACTGGCCATACCAATGCCAAAACGATTGTCCATTTGAGTTTTGATTCCATTGACCGTAAGAAGGGTTGCCCACCAACTGGCTACCGGCACCAAAGTCCTGTGCGTTATTGGCTTTCAGGCTGGCCTCTTTACTCATAGATTCAACTCGAACCAATTTCCCCTCTGACATATCGGCCAATACGTTAATCGGATCAGTTAGCATCCAGCCGTAGTTATCCATCTTACTGGCTTCCCGGATAGCATACAGTTCGTCAAGGGCACTTTGTATCATTGGTAACCCTTTGACGGTTTTATGATTGGCCTTCGCATCGGCTAACCTGGCCTTTAGCCCAGTATATATTGGCCCTTTGCTGGTTGCATCCAAAGTCAATGTATCCACCAAGGTTGCCAGTTCAGGAGGTTGGTCCACCACCAGAGCTTTTACAGCTCCACCATAATCCATCAGCTTGCGTGTATTGGCAATATGCCCCTTATCAATATGCACTCCTAATTGAGTTACATCGCGCTCAGTCTGCCTGATAGCCTCATTCAGCTGCTCCATTGCCAATTGCTCTTTTGAAGTACAGGCAACCAGCGCAATCAGGCTTAGCAAAAGCAAAAATAAGCCCACAGTTCTTGTCATAATATTTCCTTTTGATTTGTCTCGGGCTGGAATGTGTTTTGATTGATTGTTTCTGTTGGTTGTTTGCGTGTATAGGATTTTATCGATATCTTTGCAGAACTATCTGCATCAGAGATTACCTTTGCGGCTAAATCCGGTCGACAATCACCGCACATGAAAATATCAAATGCAGCATAACCCAGTTCCGGCCATGTATGCACAGTAATATGAGACTCCGCTAAGATAAGTACACCGGTAATTCCCAAGTTTTCACCAAAAGAATGAAAATGGGAAGACAGCACTTTTGCCCCACCAGCCTGCGCTGCTTTGAGCAGAAGAGATTCCAGGTGGTCTTGGTCAAGATGAGCCTGTTTCCCTGTACACTCTATTAACAAATGTTGACCTATAATCAAAAGACACTCCATTTATACCAGGAGGCTGTCCGAAAATGCCCTATTGCCCAAACTCTTCGTTATTTGCAAAAAATAATGCTCGTAATATTAACTATATAACTGCGCGTATTTTTTGGAAATGCCTCGATTTTAAACAAAAGGTCTATTCTCGGACAACCTTTTAAGAGCCTGTCCGCGAATACCATCTCGGAGTTTCGCCAGCTCACTTACCGGCCCAAACTCTTCGTTGTTGTAAAAAACTATTCAGCGATTAATCAGCTAAGATTGTAAAGATACATCACAATATTTCACAATTCAATTTAGTGCCTGAACGAAAACAGGGGATTTTTTCAGTTTTACGCCTTCCTACTACTTTTCCAGAGATACCAAACTCCATACCCCCCTGTAACCATCCACAAAACTACCCAAAAAAACTCAGGAATCATAGTCAAATCTGAAAGCTTTGCACCATCACCATAATGCCTACCATCAATAAGCTGTAAAGGAGCTCGTATTGCATCAAGCAACACATAAACCCCGACAAATTTTAGTGATAGCTTCACGAAAGAGGGTTCATGAAGTTTGACTATGCTGACAAATAGCCCAAAGAGAACAAGTAGAATACTCCAGGTAATTACATCTCTACCATACAATATAGTTGTAACAGCAACAAGCACTGCGAGAAATACAGCAATGAGATTTACGCCTTTCTTCCTCATACCATCAGCCATCCGGTAAATCAAAATACCCCAGACCACTGCTCCAACGTACCCAGCTTGCAAAACCACAAATCGAATACCACCAATTGTATAGCATATGCCAGAACCCATCAGGTGCAGTTGAATTTTCACAACCGATCCTCCCGTTATCAAGGATCCAATACCGTGGCTGATTTCATGAAAGTAAGTCATAACCCAGGAAAAAGGGATTCGGATGAAGGGAACGAACGAAAGAATGAAGGCTACACCAATTAAAATCGTAAGTTCAAGGCTGCTGCTCTTTCGGGCTTTCTTGATTATCCCAAGACTATTCAGATCCACACATTACCTCTCTAAAAATGCATTTTCGCTCCCAAGTATCTATCACATCCACCAATTTTCTATACCGGCCCAGTATCTGCTGGCGTTAAATCTGCAGTGTCACAAAGACCGCTATCAGTGGAATGCCTCCCTACAAAAACAACATCGCATAAATACAAGCATGTTCTCCGGTGGCTGGTTTACAATGATATGCCCAATAACCCCCGCGGAATTTACCAGAAAGAATACCATCCCCATGTAAAGATAGATACGTATTCTGAGACTAATTCCAAGAAGTACTCCCCGCTGGCTACCAGGGTCGCAATAACCGAAAACCATCCTCTCCAGCCAACGAACCTGACCGTCCAGTTTTGATGGCTTTTTCATTAATATTACCAGTACGAACCTCAATCAGATAGCAAACTCTCGAGCTAAAGTTATCTGCGACGGGGTCAAATTTGTGCTGAAAGAGAATCCCAAAAGTCGTTACTGTCCAAGGGCAATCTCAACCTTCCATGAAATATGTGTGGTTGAGGTTCATCGTAAACACCCAAGAGAACGATCTTGTCTTTTCCTATGGGATAGCCGGGAGACGGTCAAACAGGGTTGGCAGAGGCAAGGTTAAACGTCGGCGAAGAGAGCAGTAACGAAACTATATTCCTGATAGTGTCAGGTTTAATCTAAAACTTCTCTGACAAACTTGGCCAACTGTTTCCTATCGAGAGGTTTTTGTAGGTATTTTCTAATACCGAGTCTTTTTGCTTCTTCCTTGGAAATTTTTTTACTATACCCGGTACATAAAATAATAGGTATATCAGGTCTGATTTCTAACAGTCCAACTGCCAGTTCAGCGCCTGACATGTTGGGCATACTCTGGTCAGTTATCACTAGATCAAATGCCTCAGGACTAGATTTGAAGGTCTCCAGTGCTTCATTACTGCTTGATTTGACAGTTACATGGTAGCCAAGCCGTTCAAGCATGCGACCTCCCATCACAGCCAGCATTTCTTCATCATCGACAAAAAGAATTCGCTGATCCCCCTGTGGAGATTCATCAGATACTACTTCTTTTTCCAGAGGCTGAGTATTTTCAATTATTGGGAAAAATAATGTGAAGACTGTTCCTTCTCCTGGCTTACTGTCAGCCTGTATAAATCCGTTATGGCTTTTCACAATTCCTAGCACTATCGACAAGCCCATTCCGGTGCCTTCATTAACATCTTTAGTGGTATAGAAAGGATCGAATATTCGTTCTTTATTTTCTTCCGCAATACCAATGCCTGTATCACTAACACTAAGCTTGAAATAGCGTCCTGGTTTCATGCCAGGTTGATAGATAGTATCACTCACTTCAAGGTCAACCATTTTTCCGTTAACTTCAAGCGTTCCTTTCTCATCCATAGCATATATTGCATTGGAACAGAGATTCATAAGCAACTGGTTAATCTGTGTAATGTCAGCCATAATTATACCACATTCATCGCTAAAATCTTGCACTATGCTGACTGTTGTTGGAGTAGTAGAACGAAGAAGTTTCAGTGAGTCTTTAATGATCGAGCAGAGTTTTATTGGGAGTAACTTCTGATCGGCTTGACGGCTGAAGATGAGAATTTGTTTTACAAGATCTTTTACCCGTTGGGATGCTTGAATAATCTGCTGAATATTTTGCCTCCCTGGATTGTTTTCAGGGACATCATCCAGAGCCATATCTGCATTACCGATGATGATTGCCAGCATATTGTTAAAATCGTGGGCTATACCGCCAGCCATAGTACCGATGGCTTCCATTTTATAGGCTTGACGAAGATGTGACTCCAGTTCTTCTTTTTCCTGTTCAATCTTTTTTCTATCTGAAATATCGGCAACTATTCCCCGCAGACCAACAACCTCATCATTTTGAATCATCGGGCGGGAATATATAATGCCCGGAAAAGTTGTGCCGTCCTTTCTTAAAAGCATATACTCATTGTTTGAATCGATTCTTTCTTCAATAATCCTGGCAATATTCTTTACCAATTTGCTACGGTCATTCGGAACAATTATCTGGTTTACATTCAGTCCTTCTTCAATGTCTTCGGGTGAATATCCTGTAGATTCAAATCCCATCTGGTTTGCATATTTCAAATCACCCTGCAGATCGACCTCAAAGACAGTTTGAGGCAGCAGATCAGCCAACTCTCTAAACCTCTCCTCACTCTTTTGCAGCGCCCTTTCAGCTGTCTTACGTCGAGTTATATCCCTAAATTCAATTACCCGTACCTCACGATCCTTGTAATGAACATTCTTCCCTCTTATCGCCAGAGGATACACTGAGCCATCTTTACGCAATCCCTCAACTTCATAACCCTGATCATAACCTCTCTTTATATTTTTCAGTACCAGGTCAAGGGAATCCGGTTCGATGAGCTTGAATCCATCCATGCCGACAAGTTCTTCGTTGGAAAAGCCTGTCATATTGGATAATTCCTGGTTACAATCAAGTATTAATCCCTGTTCATGTATAATGACGCCACCAAAAGAAGCGTCATGAAGTGCTTTAAATCTTTTCTCGCTCTCTGCCAGAGAGTCTTCCACCATTTTGCGCTCGGTGATGTCACGAATCACACCAATAATGAACTTATTGCCATTCTCGTCTACATAGCGGGTCTTCCTGGTTACAATCGCTAATTTTTTTCCACCTTTGACAGTAAGCGACTCCTCGCATAAATTTTCCTGCCCGTCTGCCAGAATTTGCCTGTCAATTTTCAAAAAATGTTCCATCTCATCTGGAGGCAAATTTTCGGCTAATGTTTTGCCGATTATCTCACCCTTGGTCAGGCCTAAGATGGAACAAAAAGCATTATTGACAAGAGTCATTCTGTGTTGGTCATCCTTTACAAATACAGGGTCACCAATGTTGTTGAGGATTTTATCCAAATAAGCCTTTGATGCACGTTCCTTCTCCTCCGCTTGCTTGTGATCAGTGATATCACAGATATTACCTGTTATTTCACGGATATTGCCATCTTTCACAACAGCTTGAGCGGTAGTTCGAATCCATTTTTGTGTACCATCAAAGGCAGTGAAGGGAAACGTCAGATCATAAGGAACGCCTTCATTTTTACAGGTTTCAAATGCCTGGAGAACAATCTTTCGATCCTTGGGATGGTAACATTCTAGACTTTTTGAAATATGTGTTGTAGATCCTGGAGTGATTGATGCAGGGTCGATGCCATGGATGTGATAGGTCTTATCAGTCCAAAACATATCCTCATTCTCAGTATTCCACTGCCAGCCACCAATGTTAGAAATGTTTTGAGTTACTTTGAGAATTTTCTCATTTCTGTGACGTTTTGCCTCTTCCTGCTTCCTTTCGACAATATCCCAGGCAAGATCAGCAAGTTTGGTAACTACTTCTACATCACCATCATCATAATCCTGTTCTTTATTTCCAACCCCTAAAATAGCAACGATACAATCATTACGGAAGATGGGCACTACTAGTTCACGAGTTATAGGGGCGTGTCCCTCAGGTAATCCCTTTTTATGCTTTAATGAGTTATAATCATTGTGGATCACGGCTTGTCTGTGGTGTATACAATCGACCCAGACACCTGCCTTATCGATGCTGTAATGCGATTTACTTCCTTCTGCTCTGCAGAATCGGGAAACTGTGCCTGTTGACCACATTTGTATAGACAGTGTTTTCTGATCCGGCTCAACAAAATGATAGAAACTTACGATGCTGTCTGTTGACTTTTCCACTTCATCAAGTGTTTGACGTAAAATCTCATCAATTGTGTGGGATTGGGCAAAATCCATTAATTCCAATCTCGTCTCAAGAACTTTTTGAATTCGCAGGTGATGAATAGATTCGTTCTCTAATCGTAAGACCCGCTGTTCTAATTCTTGATAACTAAGTTTGTTTGGCATGACCGGACTCTCTGGTAAAGGTAAATAAATGCTATTAGAGTGGCTGTATTATTTCCTACACTCAGAATTATTTTTTGATTACATTTCTTCTAAAAATGGTAATTGAAGCACTGCCCTACACTAAGAGCAAAATCACTCCCCTGCACATATACAGTATCACCCAACGCATTATAAGTCGATAAAATATCCTCTGGAAACATCGATAAAGCAGGACTTTATATAGATTACAACTATTTCAGGGCATATTCAAAAAGAAGATACAGACAGGTTATATTTGCTGGTCACTTTGGGAGGAGTGCCAGGTATCCATTTGTTGCAGATTTTTCACCTTGCGACTTGTTCAGTTTTTCGGTTCCACTTCTCAACACGTTTTTTTAATAGAAGTAAACTTAGATTTTTAGTCCGATATTTAGCGATTTAGCTCCTGCTTGAATTGTCAAAAAAAACAATAATAACGGGAATACATTGACTTAATATCGTTATTGTAGTACTTTTTTATCTCCGATTCAAGGAATGGTCATTCGATTCTCTGATAATTGAATACCTCTTTCACCCACTTTCTGAGTCAGTTATATCTATCAGTTTTTTGTGCC
>JAOZLO010000025.1:3273-14849 GCA_029934775.1 Desulfocapsaceae bacterium | reverse complement strand
CTTATTATTACCGACTCCTCTACGGCGCACCAGCCAATTGCAGGTGGTGCAGTCATATATTCACCTCCGGGACAGATAACGGCATCTATTTTTGAACAGGTACAGGAGTTCACCTGCCAGCAGCAGATCCTTCCCCGGAAGGTGGTTCTAAAAGACTACAACTATCGCAAACCATCTCTGGATCTAAAGGGAGAGGCTGATGTTGATTCTGAGGGACGCGGCAATGTCTATATTTACGGGGAACATTTCAAGACCCCGGAGGAAGGTAACGTCCTTGCCAGGATACGAGCTGAAGAGCTGCTCTGCCGGGAGGTTGTTTTTTATGGAGAGAGCACGGTATCCCCATTTTTGCCCGGATTTTTATTTGATCTCGAGGAACATTACCGGGACAGCTATAACCAGAAATACCTGATAACTGAAGTTACTCATCAGGGAGTGCAGGCCGAATTCCTCGCCATGGCGGCAGGAACTTCGAGAATCACTGAACTGGAAGGACCTGCTTATGAAAACCGGTTTGTCTGTATCCCGGATACTCCCCAGTTCAGACCTGAGCGTAAAACTGTAAAACCACGTATAGACGGTACGTTGAATGCTAAAATTGATGCGGAAGGCGATGGCCAGTACGCTGAAATAGATGATGAGGGACGTTACAAGGTCAAATTACCTTTTGATCAGAGTAACTCAAGTGATGGCAAGGCATCCCGCTGGGTTCGCATGGCCCAGCCATATGCCGGTGGAGGCTTTGGTATGCATTTTCCTCTGCATAAAGGAACAGAAGTCCTGCTCACCTTTATTGATGGTGATCCGGATCGTCCCGTGATAGCAGGAACAGTTCCCAACCCTGAAACAGGTAGTCCGGTGACTGGAGGTAATCAGACTCAGAGCGTGATTCGCACCGGTGGTGGTAATCAGATCAGGATTGAGGACAGTGATGGAGGGCAGCAGATTCACTTGTCATCACCTACAGCAGGTTCAATTATTTCTCTTGGTGCACCCAATGAAGGAAATTTGTTTATGAAGACTGCTGGTAATTTTGTCAGGAAGGTACTTGGACCTGAAACTCGTGAAACAGAAGGCAAGACTTATGTCAGGTATGGTGCTACATTTAAGCATGAGGTGACCGGTCAGGCAGATTTCATATATTCGGATAATGTGGTAAAAAAAACATTTGGTTCAACAGATGAAACGTTTGTTGGTATTAAAAATACTAAGAATTTGGCAATTACAGATGAAACGTTTGTTGGTATTAAAAATACTACTAATTTAGCAGCAACCCATGAATTTACCGCTGCTATCAAATCAACGGAAACTGTTGGTCTTACCAATGAAATTTTTGTTGGCGGAAAAAACTCATTGGTACATGCATCAACCAATGAGACATTCGTTGGCACCAAAATTTCTTCATGTGCTGCTCATACTATCAGTACAGCGTCAGGAACTGCCGTATCTAAATCCAGTGTTAAAGTGTTAAATGAATCGCCAGATACTGAATTAAAAGGTCTGGCTAGTGTAAAGATTCACAGCGGTGCCAGTTCCATCAAGTTGGATCCTGGAAAAATTGAGATGAAAGCCTCAGAAATTTCTTTAGATGCTGCTGTCGTCAAAATAAAGGCGTCTGTGATAAGGATTATCGATGCGGATTTAAATATCAGGTCCGGTGATTTGCAAATTGACAAGGGAAATATTATTGCAACTAAAGCTGAGCCACGATTTAAAAACTGGGTTGGATAGCGGATAGAAAATATTGTATGGCAGAATGTGTCCACGTTTTAGACGCATTTATAAAACAAAATGTGTTTTGTAAATCGAGTTTTTGTATTTGGAATAATAATATGGAAATAATCAATAAAACGCTTTTTCCAATTGCTCCATATGTCGGACGGGTCGGATTTCCTAAGCACAGCTTGACACTTATCGTAAAAGGGACATTTGATCTTGTTCATAAGGGGACTGCGACAATATCTGAGGAGCAATTATTTCCAACAGGAGATGAATTGTATTCCGATGATGACGAGGGTGACGGCAGCCACTTTTATGGGTCTGATTTTGCTTATTTTAAACCCCGGGCAGACTTGCTTTTAGCAGGAAAGTGCTGTTCTCCGGGAGGGCAACCAATCCAGGCTTGCAAGGTGACCTTTGGGGTAGGAGCCCAATCAAAAACTCTAGGAGTTTTTGGTGACCGCTACTGGAGTCAGATTACAAAAATCATTTTTGACCCGCAACCGTTTACAGAAATGGAACTACGCTATGAGAATAGTTTTGGGGGCGAGGGGTTTAAGAAAAATCCAGTTGGAAAAGGATATGGTACCTTAAAGCATACGGATGGAATGATAAAACGGCCACTACCAAATATTGAAGATTTAAAACATCTTGTAGATTCTCCTAATAGCCAGCCTGAACCTGTCGGGTTTGGCCCTGTTGACAGCTTATGGCCACAGCGATATGCAAAGTTGGGGACCTATGAAGGAAGCTGGTTAAAAGAACGCTGGCCCTGGTATCCCACGGATTTTGACTGGGGATATTATAATGCTGCACCTGTCGATATGCAGGTTGAAGGATATTTAAATGGAGATGAATCTCTTTATTTTGAAAATCTGCACCCGTCTATTTCACATTATCATAGCCGTCTCCCGGGATTGCGACCGAGATTATTTATCAGTAAGCAGGATGCTGCCAGACAGGACGAGTCTCTCTTCTTCGAATCGGACTTAAATCTCGATACTCTCTGGGTTGACATGGAAGCAGAAAAGCTGGTTCTTGTCTGGCGGACGGTTATTGAAGTTCTGTCGGAAGATTATGATGAAGTTGGACATGTTTTTATGGCAGCTGAAAGTATGGATGATCCTCGGAAAACAGAGGAGTACTATCATGATTATTTTTTGAAACGGTTTGAGCAGAAAGATGAAGCTGCTTTGGATGAAAATCCTACTGATTATGAAGAGTTTCCCGAAACAGAAGACATTGATATCGACGAGGAAATCAAGAAAGTAGAAGACGAAATTCGGGTAGCCTGTATTGAAGCCGGTATTGATCCGGATCAAGATATCCCGGAACCAACTGAGGAAGATAAGCAGGAAGAAATTCGTATTTTAAAGGAACTGGGGATTGAACCGGATGTTGAAAAAATCCCCTTTACCCGTGAAATGATCATGGATCGAATTGCCAGAGGCGAAGGGTTTTGCGGCGAAGATCTCAGTACTATTGATCTGTCAGGACTTGATTTGCAAGGAGTTGATTTTTCTGATGCAATTCTGGACGGTGCAAATTTTGAAAAATCAATTCTAACAAAAGCTGATTTTACAAATGCGAACCTTCAAAAAGTGAGTTTTGTATCAGCAAATTTAAAAGGCGCTGTTTTAAAAGATGCTGACCTCACTCTGGCAGTACTTACAGGTGCAGATTTATCTGAAGCAGATATTCAGGATGCAATCTTTGATCAGGCAAATCTTCAGAATACTTTATTTGATAGTTGTAATGCAGAAAATGTAAGTTTTTTGGGATCAGATTTGACTGATGCTTCTTTAAAAAATATGCAGGGCCGGGCTGCTGATTTTTCAAAAAGTAAACTTGTTGGTGCCGATTTTCGCTGTGCCATCCTGATAGAGGCGAGTGTGGAAGATGCAGTTGGTGTCGGGGTCAATATGAAAGATGCGGATCTAAGTGGACTGAAGGCGTCAGGAAAAACGAATTTCAGCAAGGGGTGTTTCCAAAAAGTGCTGGCACCATACTCTATTTGGGAAAATGCAATACTTGATGAAGCTGATTTTTCTCTATCCAGTATGGAAGGAGCAAACTTTGCGTCTGCATCCTTAAAATTGGCTGTGTTTATTGGTGCGGACCTGAAATTTTCCAGACTTTCTAAGGCTGATCTGTATCAGGCAAAATGCATGACCATGAACCTGTTTGAGGCAACTCTTGAAAAAGCAAATTTAACACGGACCGATTTCAGAGCATCCAACATGTATGGCGCTGAATTTTTAGATTCGATTATTGATGGCACCATGTTTGGGGACGCCAACCTGAAAATGACGAAACTTTCAAAAAAATAAAAATATAGTCAAAATGGTATTTACTTCAAAAGGCCAGGTCGAAGACTTTATTCGCAATGGAAATACACTGGAAAATCAGATGGTTAATAAGATTGATTTGTCCGGTTTAACTCTTGATAATGCATCACTGATCAGGGTGCTTTTTGTTGATACGGATTTAAGTTCAGGTGTCTATAAACAAGGCGTTTTTGAGAGTGTTACATTTAACAATGTAACACTTAAAAACACTTTGTTTTCGGGGGTCGATTTAACGGGTGCGATCTTTATTAATTGTGATTGCGAAGAAACGACTTTTGATAATTGTGACCTATCCGGTGCAATGTTTCTTGTAGACAATAAAACGGTAAAAGATCCATCAGACGTTGAAGTGGAATTTGAACAAGTTGGGATCAGTAGTGAGAATATCGAATCTCTTAAAAAGTATGGTTTTAATGGCCTGGCAAAAGGCCGAATGAGCCTTGCCAAGGCCGTATTCACAAAAGCCCAACTAGCCGGAGTGAGATTTTGGGAGGCGGACCTTCAAAATGTACATTTTATAAGTTCAGATCTGACCGATACTGAGTTTGACAACTGTGCCCTTGAGAAGGCTGATTTCAAAGAATCAAAATTGCTACGCACTACTTTCAGTCAATGTCGCTTAATTGATGCAAAGTTCCATGACTCAAAGATAGAACAATCCGAATTTTCCAAATCAGATTTCAGTGGAGCCGATTTTAGACAGGCTTTTTTCTCAGCCATTAGAATATCAGAATCTGATGTTACCAGGCTTTCGGGGAAATTGCCTGAGGATCTGTCAAAGTGCATATTTAATAATTGCAACATGAGCGGTATGGATTTATCCAATAAGAAACTTCATGGCACGGAAGTCTCCCAGGTTGATTTATCAGGGGCCTCATTTCTGGGATCTGACTTAACCGAGATTAGATTTTCCGAATCAAGCTTTAACAGGGCGGATTTCAGTCATCTTGATTTAACAGGCGCAGATTTTTCCGGTGCTCAACTGCCACATTCAAAATTTATTGGTGCAAATCTGACAGATGCTGACTTTTCAAATGCTGATCTTGAGGGAACTGATTTTTCCAGGGCGCAATTGAACAGTACCTTTTTTATAGAAGCAAATCTTGCGGAAGCAATTTTAAAAGGTGCTGAAGTTATAAGCTGTGAAATGACTGGTGCCATGATTGAGAGAATGGATCTGAGCAATGCAACAATCTCCCTAACCGATTTTGAGGGAGTTGATTTTAGACAGGTAACAATAGGGAAAACGACCTTTTTATTGTGTAATTTAAGAAAGACATGTTTTGCAGGCAGAGACCTTCAAGGATGCGACCTAACCGATTCTGATTTTGGGGAGGCAGACTTGAGCAGCGCACGGCTTGACAATGTTATTTGCACACAGACCTGTTTTGAAAAAGCGATCATGAAAAAGATCAGCATGATAAGCGCGCGGTGCCCAAGGTGTGATTTTACAAAAGCAGACCTTACAGAAGCAGTGCTAAAAGGTGCAGACTGCCGAGGAGCCCGGTTTGATGATGCAATTCTATTAGAAGCTGATTTCAGGGGTGCACAACTTGATCGTGCTGAATTTAATCACGCAGACTGCAGGGGGGCACGATTTAACTATGCAAAACTGCCTTATTCCGTTTTTTCACATGCAGCTCTAAATATAGCTGATTTTTCCGGAGCGGACCTGACTCAGTCAGTGCTGCATAGAATATCTGACCAGGGAACAATTTGGACGGGATCGGTTAGAACACTTGCTGAATATACAGACCGTGATCTTGCCGAAGCAGAAGACTGGAAATCACCGATGCAGAAGGAATTATAAGAGATTACTCGCTTAATAATTGGAGGAATGAGAATGCAAAATATTGCCAGAATGTATAAAAATCAATCTTCTGAGAGATTTTTCGGCACAGCCCGTATTGTAAAATCAGGCGAGGAACAGGGGCTGGTTGTCGTTGCTCTGACCGGATTTCAAATCAGGAAAAAAATCACGGCAAGACTGGCGACTGAATTAAATCAAGAACTGGCTCTTGGTGATGAAGTGTTGGTTGTTGAAGATAATCAAGAGAATTTTTTTGTAATCGGGGTGCTCAGTCAAAAGCGTTTGTCAGGCGCACCTATTCGAGTGAGTACTGCCGAAGGAACATATGCTTTAAAAAACAGTCATGAAGATGGTGAGACCTTGGGCGTTTATTCAAAGAACAATGAACTGTTGTTTGACTATAATTCGAACACAAAAAAAGCCAGAATTTTCTCAAAGGCTGAAAATGTTGTTTTTGAAGCGCCAAAAGGAAATATCGAATTTAATGCCGCCGGAAAGATTCATTTTAGGGGGCATCAGGTCGAATTGTCCGGCAGATCCGGGATTGATGTATCTGTTGGACAATTGTTTGAAAAAGCCAGAGCCGGGTTAACAATAAAACCTGGGAAAATTGATGTATCCAGCCAGGAAATTAAAATCTCTGCTCGACGGGCCGGTCTGTTTATTGAGGAAGTAAGAAACAATATCAAGGCAGTATTCAGCAGAATCGGCTCTGCCAGACTTATTGTTGAAAAACTTGAAACAACCGCATCTTCAATAATTGAGAAGACTGAAAATGCATATCGGACAATAGAAAACCTCAACCAGGTGAAATCTGGAAGAATGCGAATGTTGATTCACAATACATTTCATTTGAAGAGTAAAACAACTGTTATAAAAGCGGAAGACGACGTGAAAGTTAAGGGGGAAAAAATCCACCTTGGATAAATCAAGTTTTCAGAGAGTCAGAGGAGTAAAGAAATATGGTCGCAATCTTTCCGGCATCCTGTAAGGGTGGAGGTGATACATTAGGCTTTCCCGACACCTGTTTGACTCCGGCCCCACCGGCACCCAGCCCGGTGCCGATGCCTTACCCCAATAAAGGCTCTGTCAGTCAGGCCAGTAAAACGTCAACAAAGGTGAAAATCGCTGGTAAGGCAGCGGTGACGAAAAAGTCCGAAATCCCCCGGTCTATGGGGGATGAAGCAGGGGTTAATAAAGGCGTTATGTCCGGGATGAACATGGGAAAAATCACCTTTAAAAAGGCCAGCTCAAAAGTGAAAATACAGGGAGACGGTTGTGTTCATGCAACGTCGATAACTGCCCATAACGGTGTCAGTGCAAATTTGCCAGCCGGCGCCCAACTCTCGCCCAGCCAGACAAAAGTTATCATTGCTCCATAATTAGAAAGATAGAAGGTATAATACTGATTTTCCCGCTATTCTAACCTCAACGTGATATCTGAAACAACAGATTGAAATTTTATGCTTGATCAAAACATTGAAAAATTGAGGCAGAGTTACACTGAAGTTCCATACCACAGTCAGGCATACTCAAACAGCCACCCTGACAGGTTGGCCACATTGGGGCGAATTTTTAATCTTTCTCCAGCCTCTGTCGAAAATTGCAGGGTTCTTGAACTCGGTTGTGCCAGCGGTGGAAATATTATTCCCATGGCCTATTATTTGCCGGAAAGTGAATTTGTCGGAATTGAGCTTAATGAGGGCCATGTAGAATTAGCTAAAAAAGCAGCCAGTGATTTAGCAGTTAAAAATATTCAGATTCGACAGGGAAACATTTTGGAAGCAGATATATCATTGGGCATATTTGATTATATCATTTGTCATGGAGTCTTTTCCTGGGTACCTGAATCCGTTCAGAATAAAATATTATCTATTGCGTCTGAAAATCTTGCAGAAAACGGGATTGCTTATATTAGTTTTAACACGTATCCCGGCTGGCACATGAGAGAAATGATCCGACATATGATGCTTTACCATTCCAATCAATTTGATTCGCCTGTTGAACGTATTGGGCAGGCGAGAGCCTTCGTTGATTTTTTGGCCGGAGCAGTAGGACAAAATACCAATGATCCATACGTGTCTCTTTTGAGTAATGAACTGGAGGCGTTAAAAAATAGTGGAGACTGGTATGTTTTCCACGATTATATGGAAGTTGTGAATAAACCTATATATTTCCATGAGTTTATTGACCGTGCTGATAAGTGTGGCTTACAATACTTGGCAGATGCAAGTTTTAGTATGATGTTTCATAATGATTTTTCAAATGAAATCAACAATACCCTTGAACAACTCAGCCATGATATTGTTCAAAAAGAACAGTATATGGATTTTTTGCGTAACCGACAGTTCAGGCAAACACTATTATGCAAGAAAGGCCGGAACCTGAAACGGATGTTGGACGAAGAAGATCTTACAGGTCTACTGGTTTTATCTTCAATAACTCCGGAAAATGGAACGATTGACCTGTCTCCAGGGCAGATACAAAAGTTTCATGTCCCTGATGGCAAATTTATTGAGACCGAAAATACGATTATTAAAATTGCTTTAAAAATCCTTAAACAGAACTGGCCCAAAGCAATAGCGTATGAAACACTTTTAGATTCATGTGTTAAGGAGTTGGCGGAAATATCTGGCAAAGAAAATTTAGGCAGTCAGGAATGGAAAAAGGAACTTGGACGGGGGCTGCTAAACTGTTTTGTTTCCGGTGCGATCGACTTGAGAAGTCGACAGGGATCCTGTAACGACATTGTCAGCACAAAACCAAAGGTGAGTGATCTGACCTTGTATCAGGTAAGTAACCGGCAAAGTGTGGTCAATCAGCATCATGAAACGGTGAATATGGATTCTCTGGCATTACACCTGCTGCCGTTGCTTGACGGAACAAATACTAAGGAAGATATGGTAAATCAAATGGTCACACTTGCTGAAAAAAAGACATTTACAATATACCAGTATGATTTGCCGGTGAACAATTTGGAAATGATTCGACAGTCAATTAGTCAATCTGTTGATAATATTCTAGCAGCCCTTGCTGATGCAACGTTATTGATTGCTTAGCTGTGGTTTATAAGTAGTAGCTGATCAGTGCCTTACTTCTGAAATCCTGTCACAAAAAACAAGAGATAAGCGTAAACTTCGAACTGAGTGAGATTGAAATTATGAGGGTATATGCACCACCAAGGTATTTATACCCTCTTGTAGGGTATTAGTCAGCAGTGTCCGGTTTAAATCCTGCAAGAGGATTTATGGGTGACTTTTGGGAGCGTCATTCAGTAAATTTCGTAGTATTTTATTAATATTTTCATATTTAATTTGTATAAGTCTTTGCGAGAAACTCGCATGATACAAATTGGATGTGAAAATATTTGAAAATCAAGAAATCTACTGCCAAAAGCGGACAAAAGTTACCCATGAATCCGTTTTCGTTGCTTTGCGATTCTCTAACCGGACACCGCTGGGTATTAGTATAAAAAGTTTCTTTCTATTGATAAACCTTAAATCATGATTGGTAACCAACCAAAACTGCAAATTTTCTACCAGGATGCTATTGGCAAGCAGAGGTCAGAACTGTTCGTGGATTCGCTGCGCATTGGTCGAGGGAATGACTGTGAAATCGTGATAAGAGATCCCGTAGTCAGCAGGAGGCATGTAGAACTGGTCCTCATGGCCGATTCATGGTGGGTGATTGATGGTGGGAGTGCCAACGGATCCTATATCAATGGTGAGAAAATCGATCGGCTGCCACTTACCGGAGATGTCCAGCTAGAGCTTGGCAGAGGCGGGCCTGTTGTTTCCATCAATATAGATCAGCCTCAAGAGGAAGAAAAGATCAAAGAAGACCCGCTTACCGTAACCCAATACCAGAAGCGTTACTTTTCTGATGGTGATGACGATGGTGCCGGTGAACATACCATGATGGTTCGTCAGGCATTTAGCCGTGTTCAGAAAAAGCAAAAGAAAAAGTATGGCAGTATAATTGCGGTGATAACCTGCCTCTTTGTGCTTGCCGGTTCGGTCGCTGTGTATAAACATTTTCAGGTGGCAAAGCAGCGGGAATTAGCCGGGGAAATTTTTTATGCTATGAAGGCTATGGAACTGGAATTTGCCAACCTTCTCGTGTCTGCCAGGGAAAGTAAGGATGTGGAAACCATAGCTAAAGTTAAACAATTTGAAAAGAAGGCGAAAGATCTGGAAGAGAGTTATGCACAATTTGTCGATCGACTGGATATTTACGAGAAAAGTATCAGTGAAGAGGAAAAATTAATCCTGAAGATGGCCAGGACCTTTGGTGAGTGCGAGATCTTTATGCCTGACGAATTTGCAGGTGAAGTGCTGAGATACATAAAGAAATGGAAGTCAACCAGACGGTTCAGTAATTCAGTCAGCCTGGCCCGGAAAAAAGGATATAGTGAGCTGATTGCAGCTACAATGCTGGCTCACGATCTACCGCCACAGTTTTTTTATCTGGCGTTGCAGGAGAGCAACTTCAATATAAATGCCTGTGGACCTAAAACAAGATGGGGTATTGCTAAAGGTATGTGGCAGTTTATTCCTTCAACTGCCAACTATTACGGTCTGAAAACAGGCCCATTAGCAGAACACAGGAAACCGGATCCCAACGACGAACGGCATAATTTCTTAAAATCTACAAAAGCTGCGGCAAAATATCTCCGCCATATTTACAACACGGATGCTCAAGCCTCCGGACTTCTGGTAATGGCCTCCTATAACTGGGGCGAAAACAGGGTCAACAGGCTTATCAATGCACTGCCGCAAAACCCGAAAGAAAGAAATTTCTGGCAGTTTCTTAAAAAATATAAAGATAAGATGCCGCAACAGACGTATGATTATGTTTTTTACATTTTCTCAGCAGCTGTTATTGGTGAAAACCCAAAACTGTTCGGATTTGACATGGACAATCCACTTGCCTTTGTTGAATCATAATTTTCACTCAGTCACCGGACGCAGATATGAAAAAAAAGATTTGGCTTACTTCTCTTGAGACTTCTGAAACTGATGTTCAAAACATTATGGCTTCTCTGAAAAAATACGGGCTTGATGTCGATGGCCATTTCTGGGAGGATGATCTTGAAAAAATGGCCTGGTGTTCGCCACGACGGGAGTTGATGAAAAGTAATATCAATATGTGGATTATCCACGGTAGCATTGAGGCATTTGGTAAATCGTCACTGATCTACGGTTTGTCACTTCTCGCTCTGAGCATCCAGGCAACACGTGGCATTAATTTTCCAATTGTAATACTCCAGACAGGCAGTACCCCGATAGATTCCGCCTCACTGCCTAATCTCTTTGGTGAGTGTAAAGTTTATCAGGTTGAAAGTGCAGCGTACGGAGCAAAAATAGTTGCCGGACTTCATACAGTGTCAAAGCCGGTTTTTCCTCCATACAGGCTTGATGTATATGGAATACCGCAAGTTGGGCAATGGTTTGAAGTGGGACCCCGTGAGGGAATCTGGGAAGGGGCGATTTTTGGTACCTCCGAAGAAACAATCTCACTCCACGCGGTGGGACCTGCCGGACAGCTTCCGGAAAAATCGACATTGAATTATCCCCAGAGGGGGCTCAAAATAAATCTTGGCGACAAAGAGTTTGGCGGGTGGGCTGTACAGAACAATATTGATGAAAAAACATCATATTATGTAACAATTTGCATAATTCGTGGTCTGACTTAGACAA
>JAOZLO010000025.1:0-3263 GCA_029934775.1 Desulfocapsaceae bacterium | reverse complement strand
CCCCTATACGCAGGATGATGAAGCGGAGGCATACATTATCGACCTTATACCCCAGAGGGTATAAGTACATATCCCACAAGGTATAAGTACCATGCTCTATGTAACCATATAATTTTAATACTCACAGCTATCCGAGAAGAAAAGGAAATGATATGTCAGAGGAAAATATCCCGCGAAAGGATCTTGATAATCAGGAATTTCTGAAGTTACGTCAGGCTACCGGCAAGATTGCCGCAGAGCTTGACAGCCGTCTTAAAAGGCATCTGACAACATTGCGGCCTCTTTTTATTCCTCGAAAACTTCTCGGCACGTATGTGAAAAGTTCCTCTCAACAGGAGATTCATGGTTCTGAAAAAGCGTTTGCTGAACTCCAGGAAATGTATAGCTCCATCTGCGATGATCCGTATCAGTTACCGAAAAAGCTTCAGCCACCGCTTGCTGCTATTTCAAACGTAATAGAATGTTCACCGTTGGAATACAGCCTGGAGCTGGAAAACAGTAAAGATAATGTGGTTACTATCACCTCTCCGACAAAGTTTCTGTTATCGTATCAGAGTGAATGCCCACTGAAGCGTCTGCTCAATATGCTGCAGAAAAAAGAAGCCAGGCAGCCGGAGGAGATGCGGCAGGCACTGCTCTGCCATATGGTACTGGTTATTTTTTTGAGAAACTTTCCCGCTCTTACTTCACTGCTCGAAGATCTGAGATACCGTGTCGAAATTATACAACTTGAACGGTTTGGTAATCTCCCCGTCGTTTTGCTTACAGCACCGCTTGATACCTTTCTGCCCAACGATAGTTTTGTACAGGAGGTTACTCAATTATCAGGTATCCCGGCTTTCCAGGAGATTATTGATCTGGATGCAGTAGAAAATTTACCCGATATGATGAAAGAGAGTCTCAATGCCCTGGTAAATTCTTGAGAATTTTTCTAAGGTAACCTGGAAAGCTGTTCGAGAATGTATTTTGCTTCAATTATTCGTTAGAATTGGATGTTAGCCCGCAATGATACAGGAGAATGGCCGATTTCACAGAATTGATAACAAAATAATATTGGAGGGGACATGGCAACTATTACCTGGAAAGGTGTTGAAATTGAGACGATAGGTTTTTTACCCTCAGTTGGTGCTGATGCCCCGGAATTTTTGCTGGTCAAAACTGATCTTTCCGAATGCAGCTTGAAGGATTTTAACAAAAAGACCGTGATATTAAACATATTTCCGAGTATTGACACACCCACTTGTGCACTATCTGTTCGCAGGTTCAACCAGGAAGCGGCAAAATACAAAAATACAGTTATTCTGTGCATATCACCGGACCTTCCTTTTGCCCATTCGAGATTTTGCGAAACAGAGGGAATCAACAACGTAATTCCGCTCTCCACATTCCGTTCACCGGATTTTGGCAAGGCATATGGTGTCACGCTGATTACCACCCAGCGTAAAGGATTACTTGCCCGTGCAATTGTTGTAGTAGACGGAACCGGCAAGATCACATATACGGAACTGACACCTGAGTTGACTCATGAGCCTGCATATGAAACTGCTTTACAGCACATTTGAATTCACCCCGATAAACTGGAGGAGTTCTCTTAAAGAGGTTTTTCTATGAAGTTCAATGATCCTTTTGGCCGTGTGGAACATCGACATCAAATCGGTTATGAGTCTATGCGTGACTCCATGCGTCGTGCTGGTATTGACACACCACAAGCAGCCCGGGAAATCATCAAACAATCGAAAAAGCGTGCACTAAAATTTCTAGGTGCAGGAATGATATTGCTCCTGTCTGTGATTTGGTTGCCGGCAATAGCGACGCCAATGGCCTTTGCTCTGGCAGTTTTGCTGGTGATTTGGGTTGTTAGTTCTACTCTCAACGGCCAGCGCTATATTCAACGCTATATTGATGAAGAACTAGAGTAGATCAGATCCGCATCTGCCCAGGGCTCGGCCTATACGGATAAACGGAGTTATCCAGATAATCGTGAAAATGAACAGTGGTTTGTTTTGGTTCAAGAAAAATGATGCCATATGAGGGAGGCTCGTGACTTTTGGGAACCGCCTCAAAGGCGTCAAAGTCGAAAGGAACTTGATGGTTGGTTCCACGTAAAATGGAAAACGGAATTCCGTTCCAGCTTCCCGATACCGGGCGGTGTGCGTGCCCGAGGAATATGTGCTGTATGTTTTTATACGGTTCAATAATTTTGTAAAGATCATCACTGCCATCTATCAGTCGGATACGATCCAGACAGGGCAGGCCAATTTTAAAGGGTGGGTGATGCATGAACAGGTAGATCTTACGATCACGTGATGCCTCGAGTACAGCCAGGAGCCAGTCTAAACGTTTTTCGCAGTAAGATCCCCAGTCGCATCCCTGCTCAACGGTATCCAAAAGAATTAATCGACCAGCTGCGGTATCAACTGTGGATTGTATAAAGCCGCTTTCATCAAACGGGGTATCTGGAAAGACCTTTTTAATATTCTCACGATTATCGTGATTTCCAATTACAAAATGGTAGGGAATAGACAGAGTGCTCAAACAGGTTCGCAGATCTTCGTATGCTTCAATCAATCCATTGTGGGTCAAATCACCAGTTATAATACATAGATCAGCATCGGCATGATTCGTATTAATATCAGCGATGCATAATGTGAGTCGTTCATACGGATTTAGACCATATAAAACTCGTTTTCCGGGGACATAATGAATGTCGGTTATCTGAATGAGTTTCACTTATATATCCCTCCTAAGTCATAGAGGTATTCAGGCTACTTCTTTGTAAAAGGCCAGAAAGATTTCTTTTTACTTTTTTCTTCGGAACCGTTTAAGCTGTTTCCGGTATCATCGACATGAGGTGATGTCTCAATTTCGGCGAGCCGCCCTTCACCAAGAAACTGAAACGTCGGTCCTTTGTCTGACAGGGAAACACAGGTGTCGGCAACCAGTGATGCTTCATCGGATAGTGATTTGCCGTTAATAGTTACAAGACCGCGACCGGTCAGATCTTTTATATGATAGCTATTATCGCAATAGTAAATTTGTGCATGCTCAGCGAGCAGAGCTGAGTGCTCGATAACAAAATCACATCCAGAACCTTTGCCAAGTATTATGGGAAGAGTTTGAAAGCTTTTGATTTGAGCACCAAGCTGGATAACAAATGGCGTTTGAGTATTCTCAACTGTCGTTCTAGGTGCTAAATCCTGTTGTTCAAATGACAATTTTAAAGTTGTCAATGACACTTACGGGCATCCTTTTGGTGATGAAGT
>JAOZLO010000266.1 GCA_029934775.1 Desulfocapsaceae bacterium | reverse complement strand
CCGCTTTTTTAATATACTGATATGTTCTTTCCCAGGTATGGATCAGAAGGCCCCTTATCGTTGGAAAACGATAGGGGGGCAGTTCCATGACAAAGGGGGTAGGGGTGCCTCTTAAAATTGTTACACGTAAAAATTTTGCTGCCAGCAGTGCAACAACCCAGGAGAGAATTGTAAAGAAAAACATGTAGAGTGCTTTACTTTCGGAAAAGAATGCGCCTATCAGTAATGCCAGAACGGGGATCTTGGCGCCGCAGTTCATGAAAGGGACTGTCAGCAGAGTGGCCATTCGTTCTTTGGGAGAGCGCAGGGTTCTCGTGGCCATTACACCTGGAACCGCACATCCACCGGCAATACCTCCAGAGACAATGAAGGGCATGACCGATGAACCGTGGAGGCCGAAAAATCTGAAAACCCTGTCCATCATGAAAGCTACCCTTGCCAGATAACCGGAATCCTCGAGGATAGCGATACCAAAAAACATAAACATAATGAGAGGCACGAAGCCAAGTATCCCGCCTACGCCGTCTATGATACCGGAAATTATCATTGATTTGATCAATCCGTCGGGAAGGATTTTTTCAATACCTTCTCCTAGCCAGCCAAAAAACGATTCGAGCCAGGCTACCGGCATCTCACTCCAGCTGAAAGTGAACTGATAGAGGGCAAAGATGATGAGAAACATGATTACCGGTCCAAGTAACCTGTTGGTCAGCACTTTATCTATTTTATCAGAAGCATATAATCTGTCCGCATCAAAAATACGGGTTTCAACTCCTTGTCTAATAATCGACTTAATGAAGCCATAACGCTGATCAGCGATGATGGCCTCTGGGTAAACATCCAGAGTTTTTTGAGTATGTTCGGCTGTTTTACTGACAGTTTCTTCAAGGCTGCTAGCGATGTCACGGTTGGTTTGCTGCCCTTTTTCCAGGATTTGTTCATCATTTTCAAGGTATTTTATTGCTGTGTATCTCGGCGGATAAATGTCGGTCATGAAAGTGTTCTCTGAAATTTCAGAGACGAGGACATTTAAGGTGGTGTCGAGGTCTTCACCGTAGGAAATATCTCGAGAATTCCATTCTTTATGTTTTGATGCAGTAAGAACCGCGGCCTCAAGAAGATCTTTTTTTCCAAAACCTGATCGAGCAATTATGGGAATAATCGGGACGCCCAGAAGGAGTTCCAGTTTTTTTATTTTGATTTCAATACCACGATCCTTTGCAACATCGATCATGTTAAGGGCAATAACCAGAGGTATACCGAGCTCAAGAAACTGACAGGTGAGATAAAGATTTCTCTCAAGGTTGGAACTGTCGACGATGTCGATGACAACATCCGGTCTTGCATTGACCAGATAATCACGGGCGACAAGTTCTTCTGCCGAATAGGCAGTCATTGAGTACGTTCCGGGAAGGTCTGTAATGGCAAGCTTTTGGCCATTATGGTGGGTAAAACCTTCTTTTTGGTCTACTGTAATACCCGGATAATTACCGACATGTTGTCTGGCTCCGGTTAATTGATTAAAAAGAGTTGTTTTCCCGGCATTCGGGTTACCGGCAAGAGCTATTTTGAGATGCATTGGATGTGAGTTCAGGGTAATGGAGATTAGAGAGGCTTCCTAGAGTAGCTCCCTTCAAGGGAGTACTGAACCAAGTTGTTCATCTTTATCGTCTATCGGGGGAAGGATTTCAACTTGGATATATTCGGCCTCGTTATTGCGCAGAGTAAGTATGCTGTTGAGAACACGAATTGCAACGGGATCTTTAAGCGGTGCCCGACCGCACACCGAAATTCTGGTGCCCGGTGTCAATCCCATTTCCCGAAGTCGTCTCCCCAACTCCCCACTGACCTTGATTGCTTTTATAATGCCACTCTGGTCTATTGCCATATTTCTTAAAGCTATAGTTGTCATGTTTTTTGTTCTTCTCTATTTTCTGCTTTCACAGCTTGAGCTTGAACTGCATGATGAGCAGCAGTCAGAGCAGCATGGCGGTTCGTTGTTCTGTATGACACTTCTCCATTGGCGGTAGAATCTGCGGCCGATGAAAAAACAACAGCAACCGACAATGAAGATTATTATAATTTTTTCAAACATACCTGTTCGGACAGTGTTAGTCGCCCCTAATATTTTTGACAGAATAAAAGGGCACTTATATTAGTGCCCTGGGTACTCTAAAGACTTGTTACTAATATATTTTCGGAGACAGCGGCATCAAGACTGATCGTACCTCCGTGTACTTTCAAAATGCATTGACTTCCTTCTTCAGCGCAAATTATATCGGCTATAACTCCAGGATAGAGACCCATGGATGCCATTCTGGCACAGATCTTTCTGTCCCCACCAATTTTGCACACCCGTACCCTTCCTCTGCAGTCTTTCAGGGAAGCCGGTATATCTTTCCGGACACAATTGTTTCTGCCAAAACAGTTCCTCACCTTATCGGCAAAACAACATCCAGATTTTTTCCCTCGATTTCTACGCATCAACTCCTCCTGCTTATATGTTTTAGATAAACCATACAAAAGAAGGAGTCAATATTTTTTTAAGGGATGTTAATATTTTTAGGGGAACCTGACTTTTTGGGATAGTCATTTTTTCTTTGCCCAGGAGTCGCGCAAAGTGACTGTCCTGTTAAAGACGGGGGCGCCTTCTTTTGATTCCTCAGTATCCACACAGAAATATCCCTGGCGCTCAAACTGTACATTGTCACCTGGTTGAAGTTTAACAAGACCAGGTTCTGCCATCGCCCTGTTCAGGGTGATTTTTGAACCGGGGTTGAGCTGTTCTATAAAATGTATCTCTTTATCTGCTTCAGGGTTTTCTACTTTAAACAGACGATCATAAAGTCGCACAGTGACGGGGCTGCATTTTTCTGCAGAGACCCAGTGTATAGTGCCCTTTACTTTGCGGCCATCAGGGGCTGACCCTCCTCTGGTTTCAGGGTCATATGTGCAGTGAATCTCTATTATTTTTCCCGTTTCTTCATCTGTTGTATGAGACACATATTGAATCAGATAACCATATCGCAAACGGACTTCCCTGCCCGGGCCGAGACGATGAAATTTCCGGGGGGGATCTTCCATGAAATCTGAACGTTCTATGTACAGTTCTCTTGTAAAGGGAATTAAACGGGTGCCCATTTCCGGCTTCTGCGGATGATTTTTGGCCTCCATTTCGTCAACTTGTCCACTGGGGAAATTATCAAGGATAACTTTGACCGGATCGAGAACGCACATTTTTCTGGCAGCAGAACTGTTCAAATCATCCCTTATACTGTTTTCCAGAACGGTTATATCGATCCAGCTGTCTCTCTTCCCAACGCCGATGGCAGTGATGAAAGATCGGATGGCTGACGAGGTGTATCCCCGCCGGCGAAGGCCGGAAAGAGTAACCATACGGGGATCACTCCAACCTTCTACATAGTTTCCTTCAACCAGCTGCATAATCTTGCGCTTACTCATCACTGTATAGGTGAGATTGAGTCGTGCAAATTCGATCTGTCTTGGGTGGCATGGCGTATCAAGGGCATTCAGTATCCAGTCATAAAGCGGCCTGTGATCTTCAAATTCGAGAGTGCAGAGAGAGTGAGTAATATTTTCAAGCATATCAGAGAGACAGTGGGTGTAATCATACATGGGATAAATCTGCCATGTGTCTCCTGTGCGGTGATGTGTGGCTTTGAGTATTCTGTAGATGACCGGGTCTCTCATGTTTAAATTAGGGGAAGCCATATCTATTTTCGCTCTCAGTACATGACTGCCCTCGGCAAACTCCCCATTTTTCATTTTTTCGAACAGACCAATATTTTTTTCCACCGACTGATTTCGATATGGGCTGTTTTTTCCAGGTTCGGTAAGAGTTCCACGATAATCTCTGATCTCTTCGGGAGAAAGTTGGCAGACATAAGCCTTTCCCCGATTTATGAGGGCAATGGCAAATTCGCATAATTGAGGGAAATAGTCTGAGGCAAAAAGAGGACGCTCTCCCCAGTCATAGCCAAGCCATGCTACATCTTCTTTGATCGATTCTACATAGGTTGTTTCCTCTTTACTGGGATTGGTATCATCGAAGCGAAGATTACAGATACCGTTGTTCTCCACTTTGATGCCGAAATTGAGACAGATCGATTTTGCATGACCGATGTGAAGAAAACCGTTAGGTTCTGGAGGAAAACGGGTAACAGGTTTTCGGTGTTTCCCGCTTTTGAGGTCTTCAGCTACAATCTGGCGGATGAAGTCCAGAACCTTGTCTTTTTGTTCGTCTGTTTTTTTCATGGCTCTTTTATATTTTCAGAATGGGAATCGTTTTCTTGAGGGTAGAGTCTGGCAACGTCTTTTAGTCTGCTTACCACTCGTTCCTGGCCTATTGTCACAAGAATATCAAACATTGACGGCCCGGCCAGCTGTCCGGTTACGACTGTTCTCATGCCATTGATAATGATACCGGGTTTGATCTGCAGTTGATCGGCAAATTCCCGGGCAACACGCTCTGTCTCCTCAAGATTGAAATCGTCGAGTTGCTCATATTTGTTCGCCAGGGAGGGCAGCCACTGCTGTAATCCCTCATGTTTGAGAACATTTTTTTTCAGGGGTTTTTCTTCAACTGCAAAGTCTTCGGAAAAATAGGCCCTTCCCAGAGAAGTGAAATCTTTCAGTGTATGAAATCTGTCTCTGATCAGATCCAGAGTGGTGTGATACCACTCTTTCTTTTCACCTTCATATTTTTCGTCCCACAGGTTTTCGCTTTCCAGTTCAGCCCGGACCATGTCTCCAAGCTGAGTGATATCCATTGAGCGAAGATAGTGTTCGTTAATGGAGATTGCCTTTGGGTC
>JAOZLO010000265.1 GCA_029934775.1 Desulfocapsaceae bacterium | reverse complement strand
AAATTATGTGGTTCGATGTACCACCATGGTAGTTATACCCCCTCGTGGGGTGTTAAATATTTGATGACCTCAGGGCTATTCCTGTTGCAATGGCCATCTCCGGGGCGATACTGTCGAGATACTTAGGGTCGATCTTTCTTTTCTTTGATGTCATTTTTAAAAATGGGTTGAAAATTTCAACAGAGAGGGCTGTCTCTTTTGCCAGGAAATCGGTTAAACCGTGTACTTTCGCTCCACCACCGCTCAAGACTAATTTAGTCAAAGGCTGATCCGGATGATTGGAGTGATAAAGATCTATTGCCTTTTTAATTTCAAGAACCCATTGAGTACAAGTAGTTGTGAAAATTCCCTCGATTTCCTGCTGTTTGTCTTCCGCAGCTATACTACCAAGTTTCAGTGCCTCAGCTTCTTCAAACTCAATATCAAAGGTGTTCTGGATCTGTTCCGTTATCTGTCTACTGCCTACAATAATATCTCTGGCTACCACGGAAATACCGTTTGATAGAATGTTGATGTTCATTTTTGAAGCACCAATATCGACCAGGGCAACATTTCCGATTTTCTGATAACTATATTCGTAGGTGTTTTCCAGAGCAAAACCATCTACATCAACAATTACCGGATTAAGGTTAAGCTCCCGAATCATTTCGAGGTAATCGTCCACGATTTCTTTTTTCGCGGCTACTAGCATCACGTCCGTTCTGTCTCCGCCTTCGCCTTGTGTATTTAAATCCTGAAAATCGAGATACACATCCTCAATATCAAAGGGGATATACTGCTCCGCCTCTTCCATGATATGTTCTTCAAGTGCAGCATCATCCATAACTGCGAGGTTTACTTTTTTGACAATGACAGAATATCCGGAGATTGAAAAACCAATTTTTTTGTTTTTAATTTTTAAGTTCTTGAAAAGATTTAAAATTGATTCCCCAACAAGTTCTGAATCATAAAGTGTACCGTCATCTACTGCTCCATCTGGTAATACAGCGCTTCCCAGAGCAACTATGGCGTAACCCTTTCTTGTCTGTTTCAGCTGGCATACTTTTATAGCGTGTGATCCGATATCAACACCGATTACAAGGTCGCTTTTGGAAGTGAACGGCAGGCTCATGGTTAGTTAATTTTGATTATTGTTTAAACATACATTATTTATTGAAACACCGAGATTCATAAAAATGCTTATTTTTCATACACATATCGTCTATTAGTTCATAAAAAAACTCCTTTGTCAAGTAAAACGCATTTTTATTTGAGAGTAAAATGCTTATTTTACGGTGATTTACCTTTTGACTATTAATTTTAATGAGATGAGTGGCGCTCTTATGCTGAGAATTTCTGGCGCTGACCTTCTTTATATTGTAGGAAAAAAGCATATTCATGCAGTGTAAAGGAAAAAATGATAAAGAGTGACAGCGTGTAAACTTTCTTGTAATTGAAGATTATTTCCTGTAGTTTTCGCCTGCTGTCTTTTTTGGTCCCTGATGGATATACTATGCGATAGTGTTAAATTTGATGAGAGGAGAGATTTTGACTGGAAAAACGAGAAACAAATCTGTTTTTAGAGAGTACTTTGAGGCAATTATTATTGCGGTGCTGCTTGCTCTGTTTATCAGAACTTTTATAGTACAGGCTTTTAAAATACCCTCCGGATCTATGCTGCCTACCCTGCAGATAGGTGATCACCTGCTGGTGAGCAAGTTTCTTTACGGTATTAAAGTGCCATTCACGGGTAGTCTTCTGGTGCCCATAAAGGAAATTGGCCGGGGAGATGTTATTGTTTTTCGTTTTCCAAAAGACCGCAAAGTTGATTATATCAAGCGAGTGATTGGTACACCCGGGGATACTGTTGAAATACAGGATAAAAAAGTGTTTGTTAACGGTAAACCTATTGCGGACTCCCATGCGCATATAGCTTCAACTACGATTCTTGATACAAAATCAAGTCCGAGAGATAATATGGGGCCGATTCTGGTGCCGGAAGATCGTGTATTTGTTATGGGTGATAACAGGGATAACAGTTATGACAGCCGGTTCTGGGGCTTTGTAGATCAAAAAGATGTTTTAGGTAAAGCGTTTATACTTTACTGGTCCTGGGATATTAAGGAACCTCTCTTCTCACTTCAACGTCTGACGTCAATACGCTGGGGGCGCTTGGCGAATCTTATTGAATGATATGTTCAGGAGGATAGGCGATAGGCTATAAGCTGTCTAACTGATAAGGAAGTGGTCTCACAACATTTATACCTGTCGGGCTTACGTCAGCCTGGTACACAAGAATCTGAACTCCTGCCGTTGCTGCCTGCTCGATTGTTTTGGCGTAAACTTTGTCAATGTGAGTTGCCGGGGTGAATCTGTCCGCATCCATTCTCTGAACAAGAAAAAATATGCAACTCTCAAAGCCTTTTTCTTTCAGTTTGATAAGTTCGTTGAGATGTTTTGTACCTCTGGTTGTTACAGCGTCGGGAAACATGGCACAACGATTAATTGCCAGCGAACAGTTCTTAATTTCCACATAAGTGTCCTGGTTTTGTTGCCTGATGAGGAGATCAAGACGACTTTCTTTGGATGTCTTTACTTCTGCTTTAATGGTGTCAAAATGTATTAACTCAGAAATTTGACCTTTTTTTATAGCTTCAATAACCAGCTTGTTTGTTCGTGATGTATTTACTCCCACCCAGGTTTTATTGTCCTGCACCATTTCCAGCGTATGTGGATATTTTCGTTTGGGATTATTGGAAATAGAGAGAAAAACGTCACTGCCGGGGGATGAGCAGGAGAGCATTGTACCGGTATTTGGGCAGTGTGCTGTAATGATTTTTCCTGTATCCAACTGGATATCTGCAAGAAACCGTTTGTATCTTTTGATGAGCTTTCCGTGAATGAGAGGAGTATCAAATTGCATGGGCAATGGGGTCCGTTTAGTAAGGTACTAACACCCCACAAGGGGGTATAAGTGCCATGGTGATATATATAACCTCATAATTTCAAAGCGCATTACTCGATTACTTGTTTTTTATGACAGAAGTTAAGGAGTAAGGCACTAATCTTTATATTGCGTATCTGAGGAGTTAGTGCTACATAAAAGATGAGTTCATCCTGGTAACAAAAACATATTGTCGTTGGTCTTCAAATACAGCAGGTATAGTGTTTGCAGGTCGATGTAAGCGTGCCATTCTACAGGTAAAGGAGAAGCATTGCTATGAAATTAGGTATTAACGGGTTGGGACGAATAGGAAAACTTTCCCTTTGGCATCACGTATCGAGAAAACATTTTACCGGTATTGTAGTTAATATCGGTCGTGAGGTTGGCTGTGGACTTGAGGATCTTGCATCAATGCTGGAAAAAGACTCAACTTATGGAAGATTGGGTGCTTATCTTTATGGACACAAATGTCCCCAGGTGATTGAAGAATTGAATGAAAAAGATGGTACCATGGTTGTGGACGGAATTCCGGTTACTATTCTGCGTTCTGCCAGGAATCCTAAAGATATTGCCTGGCATGAAAATGACGTGAAGCTTGTAGTTGACACAACGGGGGGATTTACCGACCCTACTGCTGATCCTGATGCAAATCGGGGAGCTTTGCGCGGACACATGCAGGCAGGGGCTGAAAAAGTGGTTCTCTCTGCTCCTTTTAAAATCAAATCAAAAGGGCTGGAGATGCCTGAAGATGTCATCACCACAGTGATGGGGATCAATGATGAGATGTATGATCCGAGTCTTCATTCTCTGATTTCTGCTGCCTCGTGTACCACCACCTGCCTCTCATATATGATCAAACCGCTCATGGAGAAGATCGGAGCTGATAAAATCCTCAGTGCTTCGATGGTAACTGTACACGCGGCGACGGGAAGCCAGCAAGTTCTCGACAGGTTGCCCCAGGCAGGAGCAGTAGATCTTAGAAAGAATCGTTCTATTCTGAATAATATTATCCTGACTACTACGGGCGCGGCCAAAGCACTGGCACTTGTTATTCCGGAAATGGCCTCTATAGGGTTTATGGCGGAATCTGTACGTATTCCAACTTCGTCAGGTTCTCTTATAATTCTTGTTCTAAATCTGCAGGATGAAAACGATTATCCGATTAAACGAACTGTTATAAATGATATTTACAGGGATTTTGCAGGGGAATGCACCTATCTGCAATTTACTGAAAAGCACAATGTTTCTTCTGATATTCTGGGGGCTCCGGCCGCCACCGTGATAGAAGGTTCTGAAACGCATACCCGTACAGCTGCTATCCAGGTTAATCTTGAACATGTAAAAGCTGATTGTCTGGCACCCGGTGCTGATCCTATCTTGAATGTCCCGGTAACTCAGGCCGTTGTGTATGGATGGTATGATAATGAACTCGGTAGTTATACCAATATGCTCGGTGATCTGACAGTTAAAGTAGCAGGGGAAATGCTCTGACCCTGTGTATATTGAAAGTCTTTCACCTGGAAATAGTGTTGCGGTGATTGCCCTTGAACAGAGCGTGGAATCTGGGTGGAGTGACGGGGCTGTACGCCGGGAACTTGACAGGCCTCTTGGTTTACAACTTGTGGCTTATGAACGTTATGCCGGCACTGTAATTGGCTGGTGCTGTGGGTTTCGGGTTGGACAAGAGGCAGAACTTTTGAGAATTGCGGTAGTGCTTTCTGAGAGGCAGAGAGGAGTGGCGTCAGCCCTCCTTGCACAGTTTGAAAGGGAGTGCACAGGGCAAGGGCAGGGGGCGTCTTCAATTTTTCTGGAAGTTGCCGAAACAAATGTGGCTGCACGGCGACTCTATGCTCAATTTTCTTATAAACAGGTTGGCAGGCGTAAAGACTACTACAAGCAACCTGTTGACGATGCT
>JAOZLO010000264.1 GCA_029934775.1 Desulfocapsaceae bacterium | reverse complement strand
ACAATCAAATCTGATTCATATTTCCGGGAAACCAGCTGAAAGATCGAAAAAGCCCTGGACTCTCTTTTCTCCATATGGGATCCGGGTGTGGTATCTTTGAAAATCTGATCGCCCTTAAAAACAATCTCAGACCAGAACTTCACCTCCGTCTGTCGTTTCAAACAACCTTCCTGCACCAGCTCCAGCCATCGCTCAACCAGTTGATTTTTATCCACCTGCGCAGGTGCTACTCTTGCTGCCATCATATCCGATGTACTCTGCAGTTTTCCTGTATATTGAGGGGGGGCAAGTGGACGATCACTCTTCAATTTCATCTCCACTTTTTCATACATCACACTCGGCACCTTCCTCAAAGAAAGAGCCCTGTCAGCCGCCACCTCTATCTCCTTTACCTGCGAAAATGAAATTTCTTTTTCCTCTGTTATTATCTGCTGAGATTGCTCTGAATCTTTAATTCGATAATCAGAAAAAGGGGCCTGGAACACATTGAGAAAAACAGCAACAGATGCTGCAACGGCCAGGGCCGAACCAATGAGAGCAAAATTTCTTGGCCGCAACAGATAAACTATGCCACTCTTTTTGTTAGCCGCACTCTCTTCCATCTTAAATGAATACCACTGCTCATAACATTGCGGACAATCAGCCAGATGTGCCCACCCCCGCTCCTTCTCCTTACCCGAGCATCTCTCGGCTACCAATACCACCATTTCTTCTTCGGTCAGGCATGAGGAGACACCACTCTTCTTCTCTGCTGCCAGCGCAACAAGGGCAGCCAATCTATTCTCCTTTTTCTTTTGGTCAACTTTTGATTCTGCAATCATAATGGACTCACGTTCAATACTTTCTGCAAAAAGAAATTGTTTTCCGGATTACCTTGATATTATTATAATATTGTCAGTTTCCAGTTTTCAGTTATCAGCAACTGGAAACTGATAACTTTGGGCTACAGGCTGCTCCGCCTCAGTATTATAGACGGACAAATATCCAGTATGTGGTGAGCAACATATTTACCTGCATCAGGAACGCAGAAAAAGCAGCAGTTCCTGATCTAAACCGGTTCTTTCAAATTCTTTTCTAATACGTGCCATAATTCGACGCATTCTGCCATGGGCCTGATACCGTGTCTGCCCAAGCATTCGTCCCGCTGCCGCAACTCCCAGACCATCTTGAAAACAGAGCTTTAAAAACATTTTTTCTTCAGGTTTCAGCTGAATATTCAACAGTTGCAACTTATTCACAGTTTGTTCTGAAATCCCATTTTCTTCTCTGCCCAAAATAATCTGAAAAAGGCACTTCAGCATTTGCTCACGCTCATCCTTCTCTGTCTTTTCCCCCTGCTGCGCCCCACTGAAAGAACTCTGTCCATGGCATGTTTCATCATATTCCACCTCAAACCCTCTATCTTTGCCGCAGTCGGGGATTCGCCCCAAAAGGGAATATGCCGCCTCTTCTATCTCCTTTTTTTTTGCGGTGAACTGCCGTTGGAATACCACTTCAACAGCCTCTCCCACCTTCAACCTTTCAAGGCAAAGCGCGATAAAAAGTTTACTCCACATCCCGCCCAGCATCTTCACCCAGAGTGGTGGCCGTACACGGCCAAATCTGGTTCTGGCAAAATCCTCAAGGAGTCTGCCGGTAAGAACCATGATATATGAAGAAAAGGAAGCCTTACCTCTGTAACCACGTACCCGCTGCCAGTCATTAACTTCAAGTCCTTCCATGACCGCAAGAGCTGCTTCTTCAGCAAGACTGCTGTCTCCAAAACGGCGAACTGCCGCTCTGTTGATCTGCTTCCACTGTTCTACTGTTTTTTTCTTCCAGTCAACCATTCACTTCCCTGACGTATATAAGCCCTGTTAAAGCAGTTTAAAACGATCAAACATCTTTCTCCATAAAAAAACAATCCGTTGCCGACACACTCTTCCAAAGTGTCCGTCACCCAAGACAAGTACAAGGTTGTAATTACGTCAGTTCGGCAATCACAACAGCTCGGCTGCACATATTTTTTAAAAAAAATTTATAAAATGAAAGGAGATGCCATGCAGACAACAAAAATGATTTTTTCAACATCTATCCTTGCATCACTGCTGATAGCCAGTGGTTGCACCAATCCCCAAATGTCCTCCGAAAAAGAAGAAAAAAGAACACTGTCAGATTCAGTAGAGATAATACAGAAAAGTGATTCCCCCTTGGTCATTCTACCCAAAAACAGTACCCCCGCAAAAATTAAAAAAGAAAGCCCCACAGAAACCGCTATCTTTGGAAAAACACAGCTTGCCGAACAACCAGCCTCCGGATATCTGAGAGAGTCAGCCACACTCAAAATGGGCTACTCTCTTGACCCAAAAATTCTCCCCCTTCGACCACCATATACTTCTCAGCAGGAGTCATACAACAGCAAGCCTGAAAACAGTTTTATCTCCACAACCAATGATCCTCTTTCAACCTTTTCTATTGATGTCGATACCGCCTCTTACTCCAATATTCGCCGTTTTATTCAAAATGGACATCTTCCCCCTGTCGGTGCAGTACGTATAGAAGAGATGATCAACTATTTTTCCTACAATTATCCCGAACCGCAATCTGAGCCTTTTTCAATTTCTGCAGAAATAGGCCCCTGTCCGTGGCAGAATGAAAACAGGCTCGTAAGAATCGGTATAAAAGCAAAAGATCTGAACGAATCACAACTACCACCATCCAATCTTGTTTTTCTTGTAGACGTATCCGGATCGATGAACCGGGAAAATAAACTTCCACTATTAAAAAAATCTCTGTTGATGCTGGTCGATAAGCTTAATAAAAAAGATCGGATAGCGATTGTAGTCTATGCAGGATCGGACAGAGTTGTGTTAATGCCCACTTCCGGCAGCCAAAAAGAGACGATCAGAAAAGCGATTCATACGCTCACTTCCGGTGGTTCCACCCATGCATCCAGTGGTATACAAACTGCCTACGATCTCGCCCTGCAAAGTTTTATGCCGGGGGGAAATAATCGTATCATTCTCGCGTCTGATGGAGATTTTAATGTTGGTATCACCAGTAGAGGTGAACTTGAACGACTGATCACAGCTAAAAGAGAATCTGGAGTCTATCTTACAGTACTCGGTTTCGGCATGGGTAACTTTCATGACGACTCCATGGAAATACTCGCAGATAAAGGCAATGGCAATTACGCCTATATCGACTCGTTATTGGAAGCCAAAAAAGTCCTTATTAAAGAACGGACAAGTACACTCTTTGCCCTGGCAAATGATGTCAAACTGCAGATTGAATTTAACCCCGCCAAGGTCGGAGGATACAGGCTTCTCGGATATGAAAACCGGATCCTTGCCGATGAAGATTTTAACAATGATAAAAAAGATGCCGGTGAAATCGGTGTGGGACACACCGTCACAGCACTCTACGAAATTATCCCTGCTGGATCAGATGCGATCCCTGCTGTTGATCAGCTCAAGTATCAGGATGTTGTTCACACAAATCAACAGTCTGATGAAATATTGACCGTCAAACTCCGATATAAACCTCTCAAAGAAAAGCAATCACTCCTGCTTAGCCAGTCCCTCCATGACAACAGTAATTTATTGGATCAGATGAGCACTCATTTTCGATTTGCGGCTGCTGTTGCCGGATATGGGCTATTACTCCAACATTCTGAATACGTCGGTAAATTCAATTATCCAGACTTGATCAAACTTGCAAGAAGTGCACGAGGCCAGGATAACGAGGGATACCGGGCTGAATTTGTCAGGCTTCTTGAGATGAGTGAAATACTCAACCATTACAAAACGTGACATAATGTGTTTCTACTCTTGAGGGGCCAGTTCAATGCTCCTCAAAGGTGTTCGGTATACTCTTTCCTTGAGGGGCATAAGTACTTTACAATTTGTTTTTAGTACCTTACTATTGTAACTCTGACTAAAAAATAAGAAATAAGCACCTGTATGAAACCAGGACATAAACTCCGACTTCGAACTGAGGAGAATATTTTATGTTTTTGTGGTTACATATATACCCACAAGGTACTTATTACCCCCTTGTGGGGTGTTAGAACACTATATTTTGCTTGAGATGTTGATGTCTGGACATGAGAACGTTTTAATGGAGGCAGCAGACAATTTGTGTCGTTATTCACTTGGATTTAATTTAACACAGTACAAGGAGAATGATTATGACAGTCAAGATTTTCATTAAAAGAAAAGTTTCAGCAGATGACATTCTAGAACTTACTGTATTATTAAAAAAACTTCGCGCCCTCACTCTCAGTCAATCCGGCTATATTTATGGGGAAACATTACGAAGAATTGACTCTGAAGATGAATGCCTGGTAATCAGCACATGGCGGTCTCTTGATGACTGGAACTCATGGCTTCACAATCAGCAAAGAATACATATTCAAAACGAAATAGATCAACTGCTGGGTGAAAAAACGGAATATTCAGTTTATGAAGTGTGATTCCACATAAAACAGCTTTACTACATCCCAACCGTGTAGTAAAGCTGACTCCCACCTTTTCAACTGATGATGGGTGAGTATTGTTTTTTTATCCATAAAAACCATGCAGTTTCACTACCCGCGCCACTGGCTAGACCAACACCCCAGAACCATATGAAATGTGTAGCCGTGTTTTACTATTTCGGCTTATCCTTTACTAGTATCATGGTCACACATAATAGTATCAGCCAAATTTGGAGAAAAAAATCGCTTTTTTACGTTATTGGTTTGACCAGTCCCCTTACATCGTGTACAGTAGTCTGCTAAATTGTTCACCATCCCACACACAACCAGTAGAGAGGCCAGGGAAAAATGATATTTGAAGGTGTTAAACTGATGTTCATCGGCATGACAACTGTCATGC
>JAOZLO010000263.1 GCA_029934775.1 Desulfocapsaceae bacterium | reverse complement strand
GTGGTCGTAATTTAAAAAACTGATGAGAACTTCATTTTTTGATGTGCATTTTTTTTGTTATTTCTGTAAAGGATTAATCTTTAAATAATCAAGAAATTTAATATCAGTGGTAACTTTCATTACCATGAATCGGAGGAAAAAATGATTCAATCTTCAAACATTAAAAGCAGATCAGTCGGCATGAAGATTTTCACCGAGGATCAGATTTGGGAAATCAGACAGGCAGCCTTTGATATAATAGAAAGAGTGGGATTTAAGTGCCAGCATAAAGAAGTTCATAAAATGATGAAACAGGCTGGTGCCTGGGTGAATGATGATACTATCAAAATTCCAAGGCATATTGTTAAAGAATGCCTTACTATGACCCCTGAAGGCTGGACAATTTATGACAGGAACGGCAGGCGTGCTATGGAGGTGGAAGGAGAAAAAAGCCACTATGGTACATCTACAGCCAGTCCCAATACCCGGGATGCTTTTACCGGTGAGATTCGACAAACCGGTATAAGAGATATCGAACTGGGTGCACAAGTGGCTGACTACCTTGATGATATTGATTTTGTCATGCCTATGGGCACTGCCCAGGATGTGCCGGGAGATGCAGCAGAAGTTCATGAGTTTGAAGCCCTGGTTTCCAACACGACAAAACCGGCTGTTTTTATCGGCTATACGGCCCTTGGCTGTGAGTATGTTTACGAGATGGCATCAGTAATTGCAGGAGGGAGCGAAAAATTAAGTCAGAAACCGTTTATTATTGCCTATCCGGAAGCCATTGCCCCACTTTTTTTCCCTGATGAAGTTGTTGAGCGTATTTTTGTGGCAGCAGACCGGTTTATGCCCCAACTGCCGGGATCAACTGTGCAGCCGGGAGCCACGGGGCCTGTTACACTGGCAGGGACTATCACTCTGATTACTGCTGAATCACTTATCCACATCACCATTGCCCAGCTGCGGAAAAGAGGATGCCCCGTTGGCATGAGCGGTAATGCCGGTATTCTTGATATGAAAACAGCACTCATGGCCCTTGGTGCACCGGAAAACAATCTGGTGCTGGCCGCCCAGGCAGAGGTCGCACAATCCTTTAATTTGCCCACATGGGGACTTGCCGGGGCAACGGATGCAAAATCCCTGGATGCCCAGGCAGGCCTTGAAAGCGCGTTTTCAATACTGAGTCAGGGACTCTCCGGTCTGAATCTGATCCATGATGTCGGCTATATGGCTTCGGGTATGGCCTGTTCTCTTGAACAGCTGGTAATGGGTAATGAAGTTGTCGGCATGACCAGGAGATTTGTAAAAGGTATTACGGTAACCCGGGAAACTATCGCCAGACAGATCATAGAAGACGTGGGGCCAAGAGGTCATTTCCTGGTTCAGCAGCATACCATGGACAATTTTAAAAATGAACTGTGGAACGCAAATATTTTGAACCGGCAGACAATTGATGCCTGGAATCAGGCAGGAAAACCGTCAATGGAAGACCGGGTAAAAGAAGAAGTCAGAATGATCACAGAAACTCACAAGCCGGAGCCTCTAAGCGACAAGGTTATATCAGAACTTGATCGTTTGAAAAAAGAAGGTGAAAGGGAAATCCTCGCCAAATTACAAAAAGGGTAGGGGAGAGTAAACATTCGGGTCTGTGCCGAATTCGTTGTATAAACTCGGTTTTTATAAATGTTTGGATAGTGCCCCAGGTTCGTCTAAGCCGGTTTGAGAGCTATATTGTGTTATATGCGAACGGACTGGATCGGACGAAGATGGGGTGCTAGCCGAATATTTACAGTGGAGGAAAAAAAAATGTCAGAAAAACAATACGATGCCATCATTATTGGCGCCGGTATCATTGGCAACAGTATTGCCTATGAAATGGCTCTTAAGGGGTATAAGACACTTAATGTGGATAAACTTTCCGGTTCCGGATATGGATCCACAGCTGGCAGTTGTGCAATCATCAGGTTATATTATTCATCACCTGAAGGGGTTGCTCTTGCCCGGGAGGGATACTACTACTGGCTTGACTGGCCCAGGTATTTAAATGTTTCAGATCCCGACGGCATGGCCTATTATAAAAATACAGGTGCCATGGTCTTTAAAAGTGAAGTGAACAACAATCTGGTAAATATTACGGAATCCCTTGACAAACTGGGTGTGGGATATCTCGATCTTTCTCCTGAAGACGTAAAAAAATATTTACCCAACCCGGATTTACGGGCATACCATCCCCAAAAACTGATGGATGATCCGGAATTTGGAAAGCCTACAGGTGAAAAAATTAACGGGGCTGTCTATGTACCCGAATCGGGTTATGTGTCTGACCCCAAACTCTCCACCCACAATGTGGAAATGGCGGCAAGGAATGTTGGCAGTGATTTTCTGTTCAACGCTGAAGTAATTGATGTCCTGAAAAAAGATGGGCGGGTATCAGGTGTTGCTCTGAAAGATGGTACTTTTATCAAAGCGCCTGTGGTTGTCAATGTTGCCGGTCCCCATTCATATCTTATTAACCGGATGGCTGGGGTGGAAGACCAGATGAACATCAAAACACGGGCACTGAGAGTAGAGGTTGCCCATGTACCAAGTCCTGAAGGGGTGGACTGGGAGAATACAGGTACAATAACGTCTGACAGTGATACAGGGGTCTATACCCGCCCGGAAGTCGGCAATCACTTTTTAATCGGCAGCGAAGAACCGAAGTGTGATCCCCTTGAATATGTAGATCCAGACAATTATAATCTTGATTTTACAGATCAGGCAAGAACCCAGGTGCTGCGGCAGGCGATGCGTCTCCCGAATCTGCCTGTCCCCAACAAGGACCAGGGACTGGTTGACCTGTATGATGTCTCTGATGACTGGTATCCTATTTATGATAAATCAAGCCTTCCTGGATTTTACCTGGCCATTGGAACCAGCGGTAATCAATATAAAAATGCACCGGTGGTGGGTTCGTTTTTAACGGAACTCATTCAATACTGCGAAAGCGGCAACGATCACGACACAGACCCGCTGCAGTACCAGATGAAGTATCTCGACTACACCCTGAATATTGGTTTTTTCAGCAGGAACCGGGAGATTAACAAAGATTCCAGTTTCTCGGTCATTGGTTAGGCGTTTGTCCAGGAGGCATTCTCGGACAACCTCCTGGGCAGGTTGCTGTGAAGAGCGTTTACAGTAGACTGGCCAAACGGTGAATTCCTTCCAGAATTTGTTCTTCGTTAGAGTAGGAAAAATTAAGTCTTAATTCATTTTTTTTGATTTTTCCATCTGGATAAAATTTACTACCGGGAATAAAGGCCACTTTGTTTTCAACGGCACGGTTAAACAATTCATCCGTATCGAAAGTTTCATCAAAGGTGACCCAGACAAACATTCCCCCTTCAGGATTTGTCCATTTGACATTATCGGGCATATAGGTCTCCAGACCTTTGATCATGGCATCCCGGCGTGGACGGTATAGATCGATAATGTATTGGATATGTTTGTGCATATGGCCCTGCTCAATAAACCGTGCGGCCGCACGCTGGGTGACACAATCAGGACTTACTGTGATTTTTTGGGCCCATTTTACCATCGGTACCATTATTTCCGGAGGTCCTGCTGCAAACCCAAGCCGCAGGCCAGGGCCAAGAATTTTAGAAAAAGATTTCACAATTGTTACCAGCTTAGGGTTGTTGAACTCAGTACGAGCCAATTCCCACAGGGTAATGATCCTTTCTCCTTCAAAGCGAAGCTCTCGGTATGGTTGATCCTCCAGGATGGGGATCTCAAACTCCATGGCTATTTCGATGATAGCCCGCCGCCGGTTGAGATCCATGGTTCTCCCGGTAGGGTTTTGAAATTCTGGTATGGCATAGATAAATTTTACCTTTTCACCCTTTTTTATCAGCCTTTCCAATGTCTCTCTCAGGCTGTCGGGCATCATGCCGTATTCATCAATTTCAACCCCTACCAACCGGGCATCACAACTCTCCATGGCAGTAAGTGAACCGGGAAATGTCGGTGCTTCACAAATGATAATGTCACCTGGGTCAATCAGCGTGCGCGTGAAATAATAGATGCCGTTGGTTGAGCCCACGGTGATCATAATTTCATCATCAGGAAGAGAGGGTACTTCCTCAAAATCTTTGATGATCTGTTTAAATACAGGATCTCCGTCGCTGGCTCCGTACTGCAGTACATCATCTCCTTCTTTGTCAAGTACCTCTGAAAAAAGCCCTTTCAATAGTTCTTTAGGAAAAGAAGCTGGGCTTGGCAGCCCCCCGGCAAAAGATATCATGCCTGGAACACCGGTGGTTACTCTCAATATCTCTCTGATAAAAGAATGCTGCATGGATGCAGTCGTTTTTGAATAGAGTGTCTTTATCAATTTGCCCATTTATTGTATTCCCTCCAGTTTTTATAATATTGCCATATTCTGAAACAATCTACAGTTTGCGGGGACGTTTGGCAATAATCTTAGGAGGCTGTCTGAGACTTCAGACTACATAATTTATATAACAGGGGGAAAGGTGCCGTGGATAGAAAGCAATCACAGACCGCCACTTTTAATGGATAAATTCTTCCGTTCTTCAAGGGTGCGATCAAGCCAGTCCGGATCCATCTCAGGCACGGATGACAGTAACAGTTCGGTATATTCAATATGGGGGGGTGAGAAGATAGCATCCTTTGGGCCCTGCTCAGCTATTTTTCCCTGTAACATTACGATCACCTCATCAGCGATTGCCTTTACCGTGGCAAGATCATGGGTGATGAACATATAGGCTAGTGATAATTCCTGCTGCAGGCTGTCGAGCAGCCGTAATATTCCCTCGGCAACCAACTGGTCAAGCGCTGATGTGACTTCGTCGCAGATTATAAATTCAGGTTCTGCTGCA
>JAOZLO010000262.1 GCA_029934775.1 Desulfocapsaceae bacterium | reverse complement strand
AGGCAGTCGGTCTTGAAGAGGTTAAAGAGATGGAATTACAGATGATTCAGGAAGCAGTTGAGAAATATGGAAGCCAGCACAAGGCGGCTATGGTGCTGGGACTCTCTCAGTCAACAATTTCAAGAAAACTCAAAGAAAGGGGTAAGACCTGAGCTTATTTTGATGCAACAATGAATAATTGAATCATTTTTGATGCAAAAATGGATTTATTTCTTCGTGTTAAGTAGGAAAACGCCAGCAGCGCCCGGTAAGAAAATACCACAAAATTTTCAGGATGACGCGAAAAAGAACAGTCAGTGACGTCTCCTGCAAAATCTTAACCGGACACTACTGGGAAAACGCAACCAATTTTCAGATGAAGCAGTTCTTTTCAATACCTGGCATGCCAATTGCTTTTGTTGATTAAACCAAGGCGGGCGATGTCCGCAACCGAAAGTTATCAGTTTTTAGCTATCCGTCACTGACCACTGACCACTGATAACTGATAACTAAAAATGGAGAATAAACATGAGCACAGCATTACCCACTCACTCACAGATAATCATCATCGGCGGCGGAATCGTTGGCTGCAGCACAGCCTATCATCTGACTAAGGCTGGTTTCAAAGATGTTCTTGTTCTTGAACGTAAGGAACTTGGTTCAGGAACTACTTTTGCGGCCGCAGGGCTTCTGGCTCAGTTGCGTCAAAACCGTGAAATGTCAAATCTGGCAAAGTATGCACTTGAACTCTATTCCAGGCTTGAAGAGGAAACTGGCGTCGCTACCGGTTTTCGGCGTACCGGTGCAATCGGGGTCTGTCAAACTGAAGATCGAAGAAGGGAATGGCTGCGTGGTGCGGCAATGGCCAAGGCGTTTGGAATCGAGATGTATGAAATAGGTCTCAAGGAAGCAGAAGACATGGTTCCTCTGTTAAATACCAGTGACCTTAAAACAGCTTTCTACCTGCCTGGAGATGGTCAGGTTGATCCTACAAATGCCACCGAATCACTTGCCAGGGGGGCAAAGATGGGCGGCGCAGTAATAGTTGAACATTGCAAAGTTACCGGAATCAAAACGAAAAATGGTGCGATAACAGGAGTGAGTACTGATCAGGGAGACGTTTCCTGTGAGTATCTTGTAAACTGTGCCGGTATGTGGGGTCGGGAGATTGGAAAGATGACCGGATCCTCGCTACCACTGCACGCGGCGGAACATCTGCACGCAATCACTTTACCTATCGAAGGATTGAAGAAACACTTTCCAACCGTTCGTGACTTTGACGGTTATACCTACTTCAAGGAAGAATCCGGCGGTATTCTCTTTGGTGGTTTTGAGCCAATTGCAAAACCCTATGGAATGAAGGGCATCCCCGAAAACTGGGAGTATACCGAGTTGGCTGAGGACTGGGATATGCTTGAAATATTTATGGAATGCGGTTTCACTCGTTTTCCAGCCCTGGAAACTGCTCAAATCCGGCATCTTCAGGTTTCCGCAGAGAGTTTTACCCCCGACAACGCCTTTATGGTCGGAGAGGTACCCGGGGTGAAAAATCTTTTTGCCGGCTGCGGCATGAACTCTGTTGGTATTGCAAGCTCTGCCGGTGTCGGCCGCGCCCTGGCGCAATGGATTGAAAAAGGTTCTCCCGATGAACAGCTCTGGCCAGTGGATGTACGCCGATATTTCCCCTGGCAGCAGAATTCAAAATATGTGCACGACCGTGTGGTTGAATCTGTCGGCATTCTTTATCAGCATCATTTTCCAAACAGGCAGCGCACTACCGCAAGGCCTGCCATCTGCTCTCCGGTACATGATCGTCTCAAGGATAACGGTGCGTGCTTCAGTATGATTGCAGGGTGGGAGCGTGCCGACTGGTTTGCCCCTGAAGGGGTGAAACCTGTTCATAAATACAGCTGGGGACGGCCAAACTGGTTTGAACATCAGGCGGAGGAGCATAGGGCAATCCGCCATGGTGTTGGCATGTATGATCTCACCTCCATGGGTAAATTGATGGTTCAGGGTCGTGATGCTGAAGCTGTACTGCAGAATCTGTGTACCAATGATATTGCAGGCCCGACGGGTACCTCGACTTACACTCCGATGGTCAACGACAAAGGTGGTTTTGAACTTGATGTTACCGTCACACGCAATGGAGACGACAGTTATTTTATCGTTACTGCTGCAGGCACCACTGTGAGAGATCTCGACTATATTAAGCGCCGTATTCCTGAGGATTCGATCTGTACTGTTACCGATGTAACCCACGGATACGCGATGCTGGCAGTGATGGGGCCAAAATCGAGGGATCTGCTCTCTGCTCTTACCGACGCGGATCTCTCCAATGAGGCCTTTCCATACGGCTCAGCCCAGGAAATTGATATTGCTTACGCAAGACCTCTTGCACTTCGGATGTCCTATGTCGGTGAGCTTGGATGGGAACTTTACATTCCCTCCAATTTCACAGTTCCTGTTTTCGATGCGATTTTGGCAGAGGGGAAAAAGCATGGGCTTAAACTAGTTGGCATGCAGGCAGTGAATTCTCTGCGGCTTGAAACCGGGTACCGTCACTGGGAATCTGATATTACGCCGGATGATACACCGTATGAGGCTGGACTTGGTTTTGGTGTAAAGCTTGATAAAGGTGAGTTTGTAGGTCGTGAAGCCCTTGCCAGACAGAAGGAAGCTGGAGTAACCAGGAAAATAGTGATGTTTACGCTTGATGGTAATCAGGAAGTGATGCTCTACGGAAATGAGCCCATTTACCGAAATGGTGAATTCATCGATACTCTCTCTTCAGGTGCTTACGGTTTTGAAGTAGGCTGTCCTGTTGGTATGGGATACCTTGTGAACGGTGAGGGTATTACCAGCAGCTGGATTCAGGCCGGAAGCTATGAGTTGATGGTGGAGGGTAAGCTCTATCCGGCAACGCTGCATCTTCGTTCTCCTTATGATCCTGAGAACAAGAGGACAAAGATGTAATATTTATTCTCTGGCGGTATCCCGGTCATGAAACTTGTCAGGTAAAAACTTGTGAAATCTATAACCGGCTATAGAGGAAAACAGGAGGAGGACAAAGCCGGCCAGAACAAGTCCGGTTGAGAGGCTGAAACTGTTTGACATCCACCCAATAGATGGGCCAAGCAGGGCAAAGCCGAACCTGACAAAGAGGTTTCGTATGGAGAGCACAGTGGCACGGATGGAGGAATCACAATTTTGATTGATTAAATCCTTGAGCAGAGGTGTTGCATACCCCCGAACAGAGTAAAAAAGATAGAGTGAGAGAAGCGCCGGGACAAGAGGAAGCCAGCCAAGAAGGATGTAGGCGACAGGGATGTAGAAGATAATTAACAGGAGAGCTGTCCTGTTGCCGAGGACTTTTATCGCTTTAGTTGCAAAGGCAGCTGCAACAGCCACCGTCAGGTTAAGGGTAACCCAGAGAGGAGTTATGGTGATCTCATCAAAGCCCTGGGTGACAAAATATACCTGTGCTGTCCAGGCCATACAGAGAGTGGCGATGCCGGCGATGGAAGAGAGATGTATACTGCTGCTCAGCTGTTTGTTGGTGAAAACAGCATTGTTACAGACTGAAATAATATGAGAAAATCCTGGTCGGCTATGATGTTTGTTTCTTTTTGGCTCAAGTAAGAGCAGGGAGGCCGGAATCGCAAGAGCCGCAATGGCTGCCTGGGAGATATAAACTGCACGGTAGCTGAGAAACGCAGCAATAACACCGCCACAGATAGCGGCTCCTGTTTCAGCAAAATTCCCAAGAGAGGTGATCCTTCCTTCAAACTGCAGGTAACGGTGCTGCTTCCGTGTTGCTGTCAGGCTGTCGAATAAAAGGGCAGAGTCGGCCCCGGATATCAGACTGCCGCCGAAACCAAGAATAATTTCAGCTGACAGGAATCCGGTGAAGGTTGTTGAGAATGAGTAAATTACGTAACCAAGAGTACCTAAAATAGATCCGAGAATCAGGCTCTTTTTTCTGCCGACTATATCGGCCATATAGCCGGAAGGTATTTCGAGGATGGCAACACTTATTGAATATATAGCCTGCAGGAGAAAAATATCAAAATCAGTGAGGCCGTTTTCGTTATAAAAAAGTGCAACAATCGGCATGACAAGCATCAGCCATTTCGACAGTTTTATAATGTAAAGGTAATATATATTGTAATGATAGGATTGTTGCATGACTATGAGCCTGTCCGGGAATGCCATTTTAACTGCGCGTATTTTTTGAAAATGCCTTGATTTTAAACAAAAGGTCTATTCACGGACAACCTCCTATTTGAGCTTCGGGCAAAGTCTACTTGAGTTAACAGAGCAGGGAAACCGCCATGGCTGCAACCCCGAGTTCGAGTTTGTCATGTATAAGACGATTTTTCAAAATAGTGTATTTTTTTGATGAGATTCCCAGCGGAACCCCAGGTGCAGCAATACAAGTATCATCAGCAAGCAGTTTGTCCGGGATCGCGTTTTTTACCGGTGTTGCATCAATAATATACCGGTATGTTACAGCCGGGGTATTGATGCTCTCAGCAACTGAAATATTGCCCAGATATGATAGCTTGGCTTTGGCAGTTTCAGCAGCCAGATTATCTATGTCGTACAGGGTTACATGGGCCCCCAAAGAAAGCAATTTACCTGCAGCGGCTTGTCCCACGGGACCACATCCGAGAATAAGTACATCATGCCCCTTTACTCCTCCTGCCATCAAATCCAGAGCAGCGCTGTAGACACTACCCGTTGCCTCGGAGTTATCAACTACAGTGCGTGAGTGCAGGTTGAGTCCTACAAACCGGTGGTCGTCAGCCATAAAAAGAGCATCGGCGCCTTTTTCAAATGCCAGAGCTATACCCGCCACATCATTTTTTTCAGCTACTTCTGCTGTAAACCCAAGGAACTGGAGT
>JAOZLO010000261.1 GCA_029934775.1 Desulfocapsaceae bacterium | reverse complement strand
GGGAATTGACCCCATAACATTACAAAAAATAACTCATATTATAGAATCGATCAGCGAGGAAGGCATTAATGCCGAACAGGCAGGTGAAAAAATTGGGGTCAGTCGTACTACATCCAGACGCTATCTCGAATATCTGGTAGCAAATGGGGTTATCAGGGCGGATCTTTTCTATGGGACTTTAGGTAGGCCTGAGAGGAGATATTTCAGGATTGCCGGTGACCGGTAACGGCTGATAGCGGCAGCCTTGCTCGCAGAAAAGCAGGTGACTGGTGCTCCCGTTGTCGATCGTAAAGAGAAGGTCGTCGGTTATCTCCGAAAAAGATTTCTTAAGGGAAATGGGGTTTGGTACCAGGTCATCTTTTATGCAGATAGCTTCTCATTGTCTGTATAACAACGATACTTGCACTGTCGGGAAATTACATAGAAGAACAGTTGGTGAGATAATGATAACCCCCTCAGTAACCGGCTTTCCTGAGATGACAATTGGTGCCATTTCAGCTCTTTTTGTTGCCCGGAAAATCAATCGCCTGCCAATTGTCGATAAAAAATGACATGGCTGGCTGCATCAACCGCGGTCTCCACTTCCATTGCCCTGATACCGGTTGTGCTGGGGGTAACCGCAATGCTGCTCATCGCCCTTGCAGTCAACAATATCCCAAAAAGCAGGCGTTATCCTGAATTCTGGCTATAGATTTAAAAATATTGTATCCTGACACTGATGACACAAAATAATTAACATTGTAGAATCGATCAGCAATGAAACCATGAATGATGAATAAGCAGGTGAGAAAATGGTATTTCACACTGACTTTTTTACGAGGCCATCAAAGTTTTGGAAGGTTAAAAAATTTGCTCAGCTGTCATCAGGAGAGAAAAAGCTGTTTCTGGAAGCTTATGTGACTCTGGGATTTAAACGTGCTGCAATTTTAACCGTTCCTTTTAAACGTTTGACTCGTTCTCTGGAACAGCAGAATGACCGGAAGATTATGGCTCTGGGTGACAGGCAGACGCAGACTGCCGTTTCTGTCGGCATTGCGATTAACAGAGCATCCGCCTATACTCCTTGGCAGAGTAGTTGTCTGGCACAGTCTCTCACTGCTCAGCGGATGCTTAAAAAACGTGGTATTCCCGGTTTTCTTTACCTGGGGGCAACAAAAGATGACGGTGGTAAGGAGAAAATGAAGGCGCACGCCTGGTCGCAATGTGGTGAAAAGATCATTACTGGTGACGAAGGGCATAAAGATTTTGCCGTTCTTTTGGTGTTTGGATGGGCGGAGAAATGATAAGCCAATATAATATTAGAAAGTTGAGCACAGAGAATGATTATGAAATCAGCACTGGAAAAGCAAAAAGTAGTTTTACTAAAGAAAAAATATCACAGTCCCACATTAACGGTCTATGGTTCTATCGCACAATTGACTATGGAGAATAAAGGTGGACCGCAACATGATGGTGGTACCCCCCCCTTTCACAAGGCGGGTTTTCCCTCATGACTCAGGTATGTATTATTTCATTGAAATTATTTTAACTCTCTTAGCCAGAGATTAAGTAAAAGCGGGCGAAGGTTGGTATAGGAATGGTGGTTTTCTTCACCATTTAACAGAGATGGGATTTTTGTTCGATCAATAAACGGAGAAAGTTTTGGAACAGGGAGCCAGCTGTCTACCCATCCAGTTCCTGGTTGCTTCAAGAGTGAGTCATGCAGTAACCCCAAAGGAGTTTTGGGACGTTTTATTAGTTCTGCAGGTAATTTTTCCGCCATGGATCTGCGCAGCAGATGCTTTTTATAAAGCCAGGGCAATGGCGGTAAAGAAAGAACAAACTCAACCAGACGCTGATCAAGAAAAGGATCACGTTCCTCAGGCAGTGTAAAGTTGCTGTACATATAGATATCGTCAGTGTTCCAATCGGGCTGTACTAATGCTTCATGAATTTGGGGATGTCTGGGGTTGGTCTGTGGCAGTTTCCAGGACCATATTTCATACCACCGCTCTTTCAGTTTTAATCTTGACTCAAATTCAGGATTAATCCAGTTAGGATAGGGATAAGGGGCAATGTGACTGTTGCCGCCCCTCTTCCTTTCCTGAAGCCATTTCAGCCTTGCCAGCAGACCTGTGCCAAATCCCGGAAATATCCCGTACAACTTTCGCAGATGATAAATGTCAGATAGAACTGCAAGCGGGTTACCTTCTTTAAGTGCCTGCAGAACAGATGAGAAAGTCATTAGATTGTCACCGGCGGATCCTGTCAGCATTATGCGGCTCAATTCTGAACACGCGCGATTGAAATCGAGGCCAAGACCTGGCTGATACTGCTCCAGCGGGCGGGTGGTCAGCACTGGTGGAGATAGCAGTGGATAGCTGCCTCCATCCATATAATGGGGTGTAAGGCCAAGCCTGGTTGCTGCCAGATCCGCGTAATAGTGCTCATCGTTGGGATGTATGGAATCATGAAGAACAGTGAGGGCTGTCAACTCAAACGTTTGGTCTCCTGCACCTTTAATATCCCTGATGGTGGCTGCAATTGCGGAGGAATCTATCCCCCCGCTTAATGAAACTGCAGCCTTGTCTGTGCGAAGCCGGTCACTTACGGCTGTCTGGAAAATATCCTGAAAATGGGCCAGATAGTCGCTTTCTTTCCTGTAATGAAGCAGTGGAAGATCAAGGGGGAAATCCCAATAGGACCAGGTCTTGACTTGCCCGTCCTGGAGGGAGAGTGCATGAGAGGGCAGCAGGCTTTGAATAGCGGTAAAAGCTGTCTGATCTTTATCGCCCCAGGTATGGTCTCCAAAAAGCAGAAAGTCGCCAATAGCCTGCTCATTTAGCTGTCTTGAGATACTGGGATGCTGCAGCATGCAATGAATGCTGTTACTGACGATAAAGGAGTGGTGTATCCGGGAATAATAAAGCTGTCTTTTGCCAAATCGATCTTTGGCGCAGAGCAGTTTTCGTTTTTTTCCATCCCACAGCACAAAGGCGAAATCACCCAATAGATGATCAAGAAAGGCTTCAAATTTTGTACTGTAGGTATGCAGAATTAACTCGGAGTCCGGCGTACGATCCAGATCTAACGTACCTGTCAAACCGAGTTTATCCGCAAGTTCTTTTCGGCCATCGATGCGGATGCTGCCGGTTATATAAATCTTGTTATCAAGGCTGGCCGGCTGGTTTTCATACAGGGCTTCATGTGTGGTTCGAAACAGCGTATGTCCCAATCCCACGTTACCATCAATCCATGTCTGTTGAAGATCCGGGCCACGAAAATGAAGAGAATCCGTTAATCGTTGCAGAAGTTTCTGGTCAACGGGCGCCCCATCCATATTGACGATTGCAACAAAACCACTCATTGAGTCATCCCATGGAGACGCAACTCCGTCTGTTGATCTCATCAAAATTTGTTGTCGTTGCCAAACTCTCCACCTGTTTTGTTACTGTAAATTTGCTATTCGCTGCAGTAATCATCCAGAATACTCTGGCGTAACTGCGGTATTTTTGAAATGTCATCAACAGGATGCACCTTTTTAATTTTTATCTGTGAGGCCAGCCTGGTGAGAAAGTAAAACTCCTCTGATCTCATGGATGAATCCAGCAATTCACTGCGATAGGTGTTGACTGCCAACAAGGGGACTGCAGAAGCGGGGGACATTGGCATAATCTCCGATGTGTCAGGGTAGATTTTACTCCAGTCAAGTATATAGATGGTTCCCAATGGCACAGAATCACAATTAAATTTAAAGGCATTGGAATGGAGATCCAGGTAGCACTTTTCCCAGTTTGGTGTCAGACGGGGGAGTTCAGTGGGGAGTTCTTCAAGGTTCTTAAATGAATCTGGATAAAGCCGTATCCGGCCATACCCTGATGCTGCCTGTATAACACGATCTTCTATTCTCAAGACCATTATATCGTCGGTTAAAACAGGGTAACCGGCTGCGCCAAAAGATGCTGTCAAGGTTGATTTCCCAACACCAGATGGCCCCAGTAGAGCAAGTGCTTTTCCTTCTACCACCACCCCGCCTGCATGAAGACATGTTATTCCACGCAAGCGCAACATAAAGCCAAGAATCGGACCAAGCAGATATAATGCAGCATCCTCCAGTTCCAGAGGATTCTGCCAGACTCCGGAAACTGTGGTGCCAGCTCTATCGCAGACAAATGTTATGCGATCATCATAGCAAAAATGAAAATATTTTCCGTTAGCCAGAGTATGGACTATAAGATGGGGCGGGTCTTTCTCCTCATATCCTGGCTCAAAATGATAGACCGTATTCGATTGAGAGAGATGAACTGATATCTTATCGGGAATAAAACCTAGATTTACCGCGATATCAGTCGGTCGCCCAGGCACAATGTTCGTACGCAGTCCCGGGAGTTTCTCATTAGAGCTTATCTGCAAGCCATAGATGGAATAAAAAAGTTTTTTTCTCACAGTCCAACAGGGTGCAGAGAAATAAGTCCCGCATCAACAAGTTGAGCAATATATTCCTGCAAATCTTTTTTCAATTCATCTTCTCCTACCTCATATTCTGCAAGTAGGATTTCGAAAACATTTTGCAGGTCACTGCCGTTTTTCAATAGCTGCCAGATACGTGTTCCCACCTCATCCAGGCCGAAATAGCTCTCGCTCTTCATGTCAAGCAGGACGCTTTCTTCATCAACCTCCTGAGACAGAACCTCTTTAGAAATAGTGACTTTTTGTTGTAATGAGATCATGGTATCTGCAGTGTAAAAGAGTATTTATTACAATAATTTTGTTTTATTTCATGGAGAATAATAGCTTTTCCAGTAACGATCGTCAACATATCGCTACTCTTCCCCCTTTCTAGCCTTGCCCCGTCCAGAAAAGAAAATTTGATATTGCAGAAATAATAGTTGCATTATCTTAAAATGTTG
>JAOZLO010000024.1:1301-15087 GCA_029934775.1 Desulfocapsaceae bacterium | reverse complement strand
AAACAACGGATTTAATTATTCCTGATGAAAAAGATCCTGCCATAGACCACTGTTTCAGTTTTATTAACAATGTTCCTTTGAATAAATCAAACCCTGACGTCTTGGTCAATTTTATTGAATACTGGCAGGTTAATATCGCAACAGGAAAAACAATACATTTTAGTTGGGTAACCGATTTCAGCATTACTGAAGACAACATGTTCAAAATCATGCGTGGCGGTCGTGCACGGTGGAAAATTGAAAATGAAACATTTAATACCTTGAAGAACCAAGGGTATAATTTCGGGCACAACTACGGACTTGGTAAAAAAAATCTTAGCACGATATTTGCGATGCTCATGATGCTGGCTTTTCTCGTTGACCAGGCTTTGCAGCTTTGTTGCTCCCTGTTTAATGCAGTATGGGAAAAATTACATAGCAAGCGCGCATTATGGGAAAGTATACGATCGTTATTTCAGTGTTATCGTATAGATTCTATGGAAACACTCTTTAGGTCTCTCCACCAAGGAGGATTTGAACAGGAGCTTCCACGATTGTCTTACGAGTAACAACAGTTTAAAATTTTCAAAGAACAATCAAGTTCCCATTTATTAAAAACAAGATATGGGACGGTTGGGTTGGTACGCTTAAATTTTCATTAAATATGAAAATTACTGATTCATTTTGATACCAATCGCTGAATTAGTAGTACAAAAGAGGATTAACAACGTTCGCAATGCTTATTGGCCATATAATTGGCCCATTTTACTTGATGTTGGGAATTGCTGCTTATAAGTTAAAAGAAGGGATGTGTTTATAAAACCTAACAACAAATAACTCTGCTTCGATCTCTCGAAAACCCAAAATAGCCTGACGAGAAAAGGACTCTTTAAAATCAAAGATAATTCCAGATTATCATGTGGCTGACATTTTTGGACAGATCTGTGGCCACACCGCAGCAATCTATCCACTTAACCTACGTAAAAATTGCACCAATAACGCTATCACTCCCAAACCGAGTCAATTCACTCGTGAATTTTATCGTAAAGCCCAATAACATATGAAGGGGTCGGTAAAATAAAAATGACAGTACGGGGCATTTAGTTGTCTTACTGGCCGTATCTTTCAGTCCATGTTCTATTGTGAGTGCAAAAACAAATTAAATTTATATTTTACCACCCCCGCCTGGGATTACAAAAATACTATGCATGCCCTGATGAAAGTTTCCCCGGTTTCAATGCCACCCGCCTATCATATAAAGAAAGGGCCGAAAGCATCATTCAAAGGAAGATCAGGTATAAGAACGAAATATCTTGTCGTCATATTGGGAAATAAACCTGACATACAGGAGAGAGTTAATAATACATTAAGCTATTTGCTGGTTTGAGGATGAAAATGGGCTGGTAATTAAAAGGAGAGTCTGGTAAAGGGTATGATTCTGGGAATTGTGCTGAAGCTCAAGCTTATTGCATAAAACGTAAACCCAGTAGAAGCGGGATTAACTCAGTGGTAGAGTGTTAGCTTCCCAAGCTGAAGGTCGCCAGTTCGAATCTGGTATCCCGCTCCAATAAAATCAAGTAATGAACGTTTTCTCGATAATTGTTTCTTTATTTTTCCTGTAATTTTCAATTTGCATTCCGATAAATTGTACCAACAGAATGGGACGGATCTGATTTAACTTCTGAGTCTGATGAATTCAATGGAAGACAAAAAAGATAGATTTGTAGAAGTTCATTTTATCCAGGAGCTGGATTCCTGTGAAATTGAACGAATTCAGCTTGTTAAAATGGATGAGCCATTGATTTCCATTCCTGCTGTTATGGGAGAGGATCGGGATAGAAAAAAGGGCAATCAGCTTACAATTAAACTGATTCCCGGCGAGAATACTACTCTTTCAGAGGATGGAAAACATCTTCTGGCTGCAGTGACAGGTTATCCAACTGTTAGCATGCAGCAATATGAAAAGGTCTGTGTTGTCAAGGTGGATATGGTTCCTCTCATCTCTGTTTCCAGAGACATGATGAAAGCTGTTATGACCTTTTTCCCACCACCTGGAAACGTTTCTGCAATAACAATAGAAGAGATTAAAGGCGAACTGGATAAGCAGGAAATAATCTTTGGAATTGATACATATCTTATCAAAACCAGTTTACATCGTGTTCAGGAAGAAGGCCAGGCATGTCTCAGAGGAATTGTGGTGGCAACGGGCATTCTCCCGGTTGATGGTGAAAATTCTTTCCTGCGTTTTGAGATGGATATTGGTCCCATTGCCGGGAAAATTCTTGGTGACGGAACGATTGATTTTCGAGAACGTAAAATGTTTATAGGAGTTGATGAAGGTGAGTTAATTGCTACAAAAATATTCGCCACAAAAGGTACTCCAGGGATGGATGTTCAAGGGAAAAAACTCAGTGCGTATGAAGGAAAAGACAGTACAGTTAAGGTAGCGGATGATGCTGTGTTCCTGCCGGAAACTGGAGAGATTAAGGCATTGAATGCAGGAATTCTTACAGTAGTCAGCAACTGTATAAAGGTCAGTGCAAAGCAGACAATATCCGGTGATGTTGATTTTTCAACCGGAAATATTGCATCCAATGACTCTATAACGATCAGTGGTTCAATATTACCCGATTTTCGCGTAAAGGCACTGGGGGATGCCCATGTGGGAGAAAATGTCCAGAGCGGTGTTCTCGTTTCACGGGGTAATGTAGTTATTACCGGAGGAGTCGTTGGTAAGAAAAGCAGGATCCGTGCTCGTGGTGATATTGACATAGGTTTTGTAGAGACAGGGAAGATCACAGCAAGGGGAACAATAGTTGTGCGAAAGCAGGTCTATTATTCCAGACTCTCAGCGGCAGGAGATATCTTCTGTCATGAGACCAGCAAGGTGATTGGAGGTATCCTTGCATGTAGCGGGAGTTTTAGTGGAGGGGAAGTGGGTGCACCAAGCTCTGAACCTGCAGTAATTGCTGTAGGGATTGACAGGAAGAAGTATAAACGATATCAGAAAATAAAAAAACAGCTGAAGGAATTTGATAAAAAGAGAACCAGGAAAGTAATCAGGTTTGGAAAGAGTAAAAAAAAGGATGGTAAGATCAAGAAAGTTGAGAAGAAATTGAGGTCTTTGGAGGAGGAACTTACCTCCCTCAATTTAGAAACGGATATCGATAAGAACAAAAAATATTCCAATGTTGCAGAAATAGTGATTCACGGGGAAATATTTGCCGGAACTCAACTGCGGATAGGAAACCGGAGAAAAGATGTTGAGGAAAACTGTAGCGGCGTGAAGTTTTTTTACGATATTTATGAAAAAAAAATCGCGATGAAGTCTTTGTAATACGGGATGTATACATGCTAGTCAAAATGTGGATGACCAAAAAGCTGGTTGTGGCAAAAATGGAGACAACTATTTCCGAAGCTGAAGCTTTGCTCAGAGAAAATAATATAAGAAGGCTACTCGTTGTTGATGATGATAGTCAACTCAGAGGAGTTCTGAGCAGGGAGGATGTGCGAAAGGCGCTTCCATCACTTATTGACCCGAATAGAGAAGATGCAGAGAGGGTTTTGGCAAACGAGGCGAAAACTGCATCTTTCATGGCGGAGAGTCCTATAACCGTTTCACCCGACACCCCTCTGGAAAAGGTGGCCAGGCTCATGCAGAAAAACAAGGTAGGGGGCGTACCGGTTATTGAAAATGGAAAACTTGTCGGTATCATAACAGAGTCAGATATATTTCGGGCATTTATCGATATAATGGGTGGAGATGATGAAAGTGTCCGGCTTGAGCTTTTCATTGATAATTCAGCCCAGGCCATTTATGACGTGATGGATATCTTAAGTGAGCATGAAGTTTTGTTTCAATCCATATCCCTCTATAAAGAGTATAGTGGAAGCCAGCAGTTACTCACTGTTAAAGTGACGGGAGATGAGATGGAGGAAGTTATTGAATCTCTCTGGGATGGTGGAATAAAGGTTGGCAGCGTTATAACCCCAAGAGGAGAGTAGATAAGTTTTAAAAGATTAGTAGTGAACATTAATAAAGCATGTAAAATGACTTGCTCTCAACTCCTGTCTTCACCGGCATTAAGAGTCTCTTCTCCCCTGATTGCTGACAAACTCTGATTTCCCCCGGGAGTATCCGGAGCATCTGTACCAAGGATGGTATTGATCACAGTCTGGTTGTCAAAGCTTTGTATCGGTTCTGATGGCAGCAGTTGCCTGTCGGGCTCTGAAAGATGAATAATTCCTGCTTCCTGTAACTGACCAAGTGCCTCTTCTATAACAGCTTCAGGGTATTCGGGGAGCTGCGGACAAATATTTGAAACTGTGAGGTTATTTTTTTCTTCGAAGGAAGAATAGGTGAGGTTAATTATGTCAAATGCTGCTGCGAGATTTTGCGATGGTTTCACTTTTATTTTGTGCAGTCTGTAGGTGTTGACATTCTGAACAGCATAAGCAACCTGCGCACCGGTCAGAATGAACATCCAGCCAAAATACATCCAGATGAGGAAAAGAGGCAGGGTGGCAAAAGAGCCGTAAATTGCGTTATATTTTGCAACACCCACCTGGAGTGTGATGTACACATTTTGTACGCTGAACCAGAGAAAAGCAGCAAGGATAGCCCCGAAGGCTGCAGGCATGGCCCTGACCTTAGTGTTTGGGAAGAAGATATAAATTACATATAAAGTGAGAGCGATAAAAAATACAGGTAAAAGCTGGAGCAGCAATGTCTGTATCCAGACAAAAGGTATTACCACATCAATTTTGGATGCCAGTTTTGGGTTTGCAAGAAAAGCACTGGCTGCAAATGCTACATTTATAGATATTGGTATAAGGATGAGCAGGGTGAGATAGTCTGCAATTTTCCTGACAATTGATCGTCCATTCTGTATCCTCCAGATGGCATTCAGAGCAGATTCAATATGACTCAGTACTAAAATGACACTGAGCAGAATACCTATCATTCCAATGGTTCCGAGTGTGGCAAAATTGGTACGCTCGACATAGTCAAAGAGTTTGTCTGCACCAGAGCGGAGATGGTCGGTGAGGTTCTCTTCAGAGCCTGACTGTTCCTGCGGGGAAGCAGTCTGTTCCAGAGTGCCTATATAACTGTAAGCAGCTTCCCGCAGTTGATCGCCACCTCCTAATCCCTTCACTACAGCTGTACTCATGGCGAGCATGGGGACGAGAGAGAGGAGCACTGTGTACGTCAGGGCGCTTGCGCGCAGGGAGAGATCATTGTTTTTAAACCCCTCTATGGTGATAAGGATGATTCGGAGGAGATAGCGGATGGTTGAATGTATCAGAGGCGGATTGGAAATTCTCATATCTGCCCATGCAGTAAGGGTTGTGTGATCGTTTTTGGGGGCTGGTTGAGTTGTGCTCATAGGAAGATAGGGTAGGATTACTTTATGTTATAGAGCCATTTTTCCAGGATCTGAAAGATAATATCTCTTTTGACAGGTTTACTTATATAATCATCCATCCCCGCTTCAATACAAAGCTCCCTGTCTCCTTTCATCGCGTTTGCCGTCATGGCAATAATGGGTACATCAGTAAAACCGTGCTGACGTATTTGTCGTGTTGCCTCGTGACCATCCATGACCGGCATCTGGATATCCATCAGGATAGTATCATACTTGTCGGGAGTTGTAGTGTACGTTTCCACTGCCAGCTGACCGTTGGAAACCACAGTGACAGTATAGCCTGCTCTGGTAAGCATTATTTGTGCGAGTTTTTGGTTTACCGGATTATCCTCTGCAAGAAGAATATGAACCGACTGTTTGAGTTCTTCCCGCACTGAGTATTGGGTGACGAGTTGGTTTTCCATGGAGCTTGGCTGTTCACTCTCCGGTTTGAGGAGTTTGGAAATTGTCTTGTAGAGTATATGGCGTCTTGCAGGTTTAGTTAAAAAAGCAGTAAACCCTGAATCTTTACATTTATTGGCGATTTTTTCTGTTGAAGATGTATAGGCAAGTAAAGGGAGGAGGGAACTGCAGGTTTTAGATTCTCGAATTTCTTTTGCCAGGGAAAAGCCTGAGATAAAGGGCATCTGCAAGTCGAGAATTGCCAGGTCGAATCGTTGACCTTCCTGTTCTGCCTTGAGCAATAAAGTAATTGCTTTTCTGGGGTCAAGGAGAGTGATTACTTCCATACCGACTTTTTCAAGTAGATTAGTCAGGATTTCATTATTCGTTCGGTTGTCATCGACAACGAGAACCTTTACACCTCTCAGATCTTTTGCTGTTGGTTTTTTGTCCTGACGAAGGGAAGATTTTTTCATGATTGCAGTAAAGTAAAAGGTGGTGCCGACACCGACCTCACTTTTCACCCATATATGCCCGTTCATGAGAGTAGCTATTTTACGGGAGATAGAGAGTCCAAGACCTGTACCACCAAATTTTCTTGTCGTTGTGCCATCAGCCTGCTTAAATGCTTCAAAGATTGACTCATATTTATCTTCTGTGATACCTATTCCAGTGTCTCGGACTGTGATAAACAGGGTTATTGTATCTTCTGTTTCTTCCTGGATTTCAACCCCCAGTTCCACCTCTCCCCGTTCAGTGAATTTTAAAGCATTGCCGAGTAGATTAACAAGTACCTGTCTGAATCTGCCAGGGTCTCCCTTTACATTTGCGGGTACAGCATCATCTATTCGACAGAGGATTTCTATAGGTTTTCCTTCAATCTTGGGTCGAACCAGTTCGCATACATCGTGGGTTGTGATTTCCGGGTCGAAATCGATATATTCCAGAGTCATCTGTCCTGCTTCAACTTTTGAAAAATCGAGAATGTCATTAATCAGACTTAACAGCGCTTCCCCACTGCGCTTAATTGTCATTGAAAAATCTTTCTGTTCTTCGTCCAGTTCGGTACCAAGAAGCATGTCGGTAAATCCGATAATACCATTCATTGGAGTACGAATCTCATGGCTCATGGAGGCCAGGAACTGGCTTTTAGCTATATTGGCCGCCTCGGCCTCCATTTTTGATTTACGAAGCTCTTTTGTCTGTTTTTTTATTTCAGACTGCAGGGTTTTAGAGTAATTCTCCTGTTGATCCTGGATAATACGGTAACTGCGCTGTGCTTCTTCAAGAATTTCCTGGTTTTTGGTGTCCATTACCTGAAATTGACGGTCGAACTGTTTTTTCTGGATGGTGAGTTTTTTCTGAGTCTGCTCAGCTGTTTTTTTGTAGAAATATCCTTGAACTGCAAGACGGAACAAACATAAAATATCCTCGGAGAGTGAGTGTTTATTTTTGATATGGATGATAAAAGTGGCATCCATGGAGGATATAAAGAGTGAGAGATATCTTCCGTCTGCTGATTTTACCGGCTCATCGGATTTTGTCTGGTATCTGGCTGCGTCGACCATTTCATCGACACAGATCTTTGGGAAGATGTCCTTGTTTTCCTGGGGGACAGGCCTTGATTTCTGTGGTACTGCAATAGCTGTGGCGGCAGGAATAGTTTGTCCGAGATAGGTGAGCAAACCTGCTATCTCACCGGCCCTGGCCGTGTTTTTATTAAACAGAAATGTTGGTAGTGTCATCGGTCACCCTCCACTCTTATCCATAGATTGTTTGAGCATGCTCCATTTCATCAGGAAGATCATCCATGAGGACGGTGTATTCGTCCCTGTTTTCCTCCATATGTTCCATCAGGGGCGGTGAAATGTTGGTTGTTATGTTCGGCAGTGTGCCATAGTTCAGCTGGCTGGCTATGAACTCCGATATCTGTAGAATTCCAGTGAGGCTTGATGGTTCTATGTCATCTTGAATAGTGTGGTGATTTCTGATGGCTTCGAGGGTGTTTTCCGGCATGTTCCAGTCCAGGGCCATGCGGTGGCCAATTTCACAGTGGTTTGTCCCGAAAGCTTCCAGTTCAAGTTCTATAAGAGAAGTCGATGATGTACAGGCACCACATATTTTGTGAAATTCTTCTTCTTTTACCTGTTCCTCTACAATCAGTCCAAAGTCGTGTAAAATTCCGCAAAAATAGGCGTCGTCTCCATTTATGCCGAAAATTCGTTCCGCTACCATCTTACTGCAGAAGGAAACAGCTGCAGAATGTCTCCACAGCTGTTTTTTTGAAAAAATAGCATTGCTCTTCCGCGGTTCGTAGAAAATAGTTCTCAGAGCGTCAGTGACAGCCAGGTTATGAAGATTCTTCATACCTATAAAGGCCACAGCACGGCCGATTGAATCAACTTTATGAATAAGTCCATAAAAAGGACTGTTGATAAGACGTAACAGCCGGGTTACCAGGATGGGATCCATTTTGATAACCTCTTCAAAATCCTTCATAGTCGACTCGCTGTCAGCAATAAGTCTTGACAGAGCGATAACTACACTGGGGAGTGGCTGTATGTCTTTAAATTTACTTATAAAATAACTTGTCTTAACCATTGACTAGCTCTCGTTTCAAGGATTCAGTCCGCCATTATTTCTTTTTTGATTACTGCCTCGGCTTTGACTCTGTCGAGGAGGTCGGAAAGCACAGGTTTGATGTTTTCCCGAATGTCGCCGGCAACAATAATATAAAGAAGATCATCTCCTGGTTGAAATGTTCCGGAAAATGCTTCTATTATTATATCAAAAATACCCTCATGTTGCAGGTATTCCTGTCGGAGGGTTTTAATTTTTTCGTAGTCTGGAGCCACCTCCAGGGCTGAAACTTTTGATCTGTCCTTTCGTGACCAGTTACGGACAGTACCATTGTGAATGAGAATCATGCCCACGTTGTCTGCAAAATCCGCTCTGTTTTTCAGTTCTTTAATTGTTTCTGAAATATCCATATTTATCCTCTTGTGCTAGTATATTTTATAATGCTCTTAGAACAGGTACTATCAATTCCTGGGAAGTTTTGAGTTTTGATAAATTAAGTGAAGAATTATATCGTTCAAGTAGCCACATGGGAATGTCAAATTTATTATAACAGAGTTCCCAGAAGGTATCTCCACTGTTTATTTTGTACGTTTTCTGGCCGGTAATCGTGTATGCTTTGAAAAAGTCTTCTTCAATTTCAATAAGATAGTCGAGGCGCTTTTCTTCAAAATGTTCGATGGAAAGTTTGTTAAAGACGAGCAGGAGCTTCTGGCCGGGTTCTATGGCGGGCAGTACCCCTTGATTTTGCAATTTTTCCAGCTTTTTTATAGTCGAACCAAGCCATTGTGCGTAGAGTGCTAATGATTCTTCAGGTTGGATGGTTATATAACCAAAAATCCTGGCATCTTTTTTAAAGGTATCGAAAACGTTGTAGAGGGCAGGGTTTTTGGGAGGAATATAGGCCTTCAACTGAGTTAAAGGCCTGTTTTTCTTTATCCCGGTCAGGAGTGGAATGTTTTGGTACTGGTCGTGTTTCCGGGGCTGTTTTTTCTGTTTTCTTTTTAATTGAGAAATTTTGCGCCCGGAAGAGGACGGAGTTGCTAAGGGTGGGATTTTTAATTTTTGCCTGATGTAGATTGTTGCAAATTTATCAAGGTTATTGGCTTTCTTGAGATTTTTGGTGGGGATGCCATAAAGTTTTGCGATACTACCTGCCGTATCTCCTTTTTTTACTCTGTGAAATAAGCTGCTCTTTTGTGTTCGGCTATAAAGAGAAGACGGGATTGAGTTGATACGTTGCTTTATTTTTCTACTCCCCGGCAGGCGTAGAAAATATCCTTTTGGGATGAGTTTCTCTCCTGTAAACACTGAAGAGAGGAGGGCCGGGTTAAGTTTCTCTATCTGTGATTTCTCAAGGTGAAAATGACTTTGGATAGAGTCGATACTGATATACCCGGAAAGTTTGAGATAATGAGGTGGCCTGGGAGAAATTGCTTTTGATTTACCTATACTCTCGATTTTTTTTGCAACTTTGAGAGCTGCAAGAAATTCAGAATAAAAGTTTCTCGATGCAAATTTAAAGTGGCCTTTCTTGTAATTATTGAAGATTATTTCATAATTTCCTTTTTCTTTGACGGCACGGAGTGTACCTGCCGTTCCATAATTATACGAGGTAATGGCAAGGGGCCAGTTATCGAGGACACGATAACTGTTTTTCAGGTAACGAGCTGCTGCACGAGTTGCCAGTATGGGGTCCAGTCTCTCGTCAAGAGCAGAGTCAATTGTCAGGTATTGTTTTCCTGTCCCTCGTGTAAACTGCCACATTCCGGCAGCGCCAAATTTTGAGTAAGCTTTTATATTAAAGGAAGATTCTACGTGGGGCAGATATGCAAGATCTTCAGGTAGACCGTGGGAACGAAAAATTTCTTTCATTTTTCTCATATATTTTCTGGATCGTGCGACCCCTTCAAGAAAACGCTCTTTCTGTCCAGTTTGACTGCGTACGTTTTTTGCAGCTGTGGCCATTTTTTTAAATCGCCCCGGACCTTTGAATAAAGCGGAAATCTTTTTTTCTTCAGTGGTTGTTGCTTTTTGAGAACGGGATAGCTTTTTTAATATATTTGAGTAGTTGGCTCTTTTTTTTTCCAGATTTATCCTGTTAATGCGTCGGACACCCGGCAGTGCAGGGTCCAGCATGGGGACTACTTCATAAATTCTGGACAAATTATCAGAGTCATGTATAACTGCATCGTTGAGTGAATAGGTGGAATAGATTTTTTCCCAGAATTTAAAATTATTTTTTATGCCAGGATAGAGGGGGAATAACTGCTCACCGAATCCCGCTGCCGGAAAGAGACTGGAGAGAAAGATCAGGAAGAGAGAAGCATGCTTTGTAAAACGTGGCAGCCGGGATATTTTACCGCAAAATGTCAAAGTTATCACTGGGAAAGAGAGTATTTCAAATGTGTTTGATACTAGCATGGCATTACGTCATATTCAACTGGAAACCGTTCAGTCCTGCTCATTTCTATAATATTGCCATATTTATCAGGAAGGTTTGAGAATAGTTAATGTATACTCCAATAGTTGCAACACTCGGTTACGTTCTGTCCCCGGATGGTAAACAGACTTTGCTGGTTCATCGCAATAAAAGAACAGATGACCAGCATCTGGGTAAATACAATGGCCTGGGGGGAAAAATGGTTCCGGAAGAAGACATTTACACCTGTCTGGTACGTGAGCTTTATGAAGAAGCCGGTATTACCTGTGAGAAAGTTGTGTTAAGAGGCATAATAAACTGGACAGGTTTTGGTCCTCTGGGGGAGAACTGGCTGGGTTTTATTTACAGAGTCGATAGTTTTTGCGGGGTACCAAAATTATCAAATGAAGAAGGGGATTTGCACTGGGTGAATATTGCTGATATTTTTGATCTGCCAATGTGGGAAGGGGATAAATATTTTTTACCGCTTGTTTTCGATGATGATCCCAGGGTATTTAATGGCTATATGCCTTATGATAACGGGCAGCCGTTAAAATGGAATTACACCCGACTCTGATTGGGGTTGCAGACTGGAAGAGGCATGGTATATTGCTGGTGCAATTTTATACTGTCAAATGTATGCTGATATCCTCTTAGGAGGCTGTCCAAGAATAGATATCTCGAAGTCTACGCTATTTGTTTAAAATCGATAAAGGAGCCATTGTGATGGAGCAGGAAAACGAACTCAAACGTCTGGAAGATTTTGTAGAGAAATTACTCGTCCGTTTCACTGAACTGCGAGCTGAAAAAGCCGTGCTTTTGCAGCAGGTCCGTGAACGTGATGGAATTATCGAGGGGTTGCAGGAAAGTGTGAGCATAAAAGATATAGAGAAAAGTGAAATCAGTGTAAGAGTAGGAAAAATAGTTGAACAGATTGAAGAGTGGGAACAGAACCTGGATAACAGTGAATTTGAGGAATCTTCTCCTGCAGGAGAAGATTCTGACTCAGAGGTGGAAATTGCTACTGAAGAAACGGACAGTGGTGAGAGTTTCGAGGATGCAGAAGCCGGAGATGAGGAGGGAAAGGGACAGCAAAACCTGTTTTCCATGGAGAGTTCTTAGGCCGGTTTGATGTGATGGTGAATGTGACACCCCACAAGGGGGTATAAGTACCTTGGCGGTAGATGTAACCACATATGTTTAAGATGCTTTCCTCAGTTGCTTGTTTTTTTGACAGGGTTACAGTAGTAAGGTACTAAACTGTTAATAATGATGGCGTCGCAGGAAGTCCAATCTACGGCGTTGCAGGTTTTAGACAGAGCTGATTATGTCGGATAAAGAAAGGCTTGTGCGGTTTGATCTTTTGGGGCAGGAGCATTCGTTTTATACTTCTGCTTCAGAAGAGGAGATACAATCAATTTATTCACTTGTCAGCAGCTTGGTCCAGCCCGGATCCCCTCAGAGTTCCGGGACACTGCCTGTCAGTAAAATTGCTATTCTTGCGTGTTTGAATATCGCGTCACGTTATGTAAAACTGGAGCGGGAGTTCGGCGAGTATAAACTTAACTCCGGGAAGAGAATTGCCAAGCTTAATGAGGATATTAGTGTAAAGTTATCTGAAGAGCAAAGAGATAGTGGATAATTTGTTTTCGTTTAAGAAAAAGTCTGCTATAGTTAGTTCGTGAGGTGGTTTTTTAGCCTGACCAAATTGTAGTTTGAGTGTTTTGTTTTACTCAGATAAAGTACGTAAGACATGGTCTTTTCCCTGCACTGTTGGTGATTACTAGTGTGTGTTGAGCCAACTCTCCTAAAAAGGGTACCTCCGCTGGTATCTTAAGGAGGATCGCTCGCGAATTTCCTGACGTTGCTATGAGGATGCCCACCTATTTTATAGGTTTAACTGTCCTGGTGACACGGCAGTGCGGGGAAGATTATTTGCTAAGTGGTGTGAAAAATCACTACATTTTATTGATCCGGGGACAGTGTTGTACTGAGCTTTTATGGCAGGCACTGTGATCCGGTTAAACATATTTTAATAAGATTGACTTCAGCTGAAAGGTGCTGTTGTAACAAAAATCGAAGTGGGAAACAGAAGTGTTTTTTTGAATACTTTTTCGGATATAGACAGCGATATAGTTGGTGATCAGGAAAGCGTTGTTTGGTACCTTGCTCCTGAAGCCCTGTCAAAAAAAGCAAGAAACTGAATGATTCCCTGCGCTCACTGTTCTTGTATGGTAGTCTGGATGAATTGTGGATGATATGGTCCCCCCTGGAAAAATATAAAAGATTCAGGGGTGTACGTGGGGGCTTTGCCGAAATGAAGGTGAGAATGGCTGGGGATATCCTGGTTATGGTAACTTGTTTTGGCCGGTGTTTCTTGTGAGGTGGTGGTGTGCCTCCGATAGCAAATGCGCGTATCAGCATTCTTTGCTGAGGTTTTCATCTTTTTCCCTTCCCTCGTTTTTTGTTTTTGAACCTTAGAAATTGTTTTTGGTGTTTTATCCCCTCTTTTAAGGGGTACACAGAGTTGCTAAGAATAATTTCTAAGGTACTGATCCTGTTTGTCGGGTTGGTTACTTTTCTTCTGTCCTGTCGATCGTTTCATTGATAGGATTCCAAATGAATTCATTCAGTTACCCCTATTTGTTAATTGGTATTGGCGTTTTTTTCGGTGCTATAGTCGGGTTTTTTCTAAGAAAACGTTTTGTTGAAGGGAATGAAAAAAATATCAGGCTTCAAAGTAAACAAATCGTTGAAACGGCAATAGTTGAAGCAGAACAATTAAAAAAAGAAGCACTGCTGCAAAGTAAAGAGGCCGCTTATCAGATTAAAAAAGCACTTGGTGAAGAACTCAAAATTGAGCGGGATGAGCTGAAGGACGAACTCAAGCAGCACCAGAGGAAAAGAGACGGATTAAAACGTGAATGGGAGAATTTCGATAGAAAACAGCTCGAACTGAACAATGACGAAAAACGTCTCAGACAGGTGGAACGAGAGTGGC
>JAOZLO010000024.1:0-1291 GCA_029934775.1 Desulfocapsaceae bacterium | reverse complement strand
TGCTTGAAAAACATAAAGAAATTGACAACCTCGTAGGAAAACAGCGATACGAGCTCTCAAGAATAGCAGGAATAAGTCAGGAAGATGCAAAGAAAATGCTTATGAATTCACTCGAGAGCGAGGCTCGAATGGATGCCGCCAAAAGGCTTGCTAAAATTGAAAATGAAATGAAAATAGAGGCGGACAGAAAAGGGAAAAATATACTTGCGCTTGCTATTTCGAGATATGCAGGTGACTATGTCGCCGATAGAACAGTATCTATGGTACCTCTGCCAAGTGATGAAATGAAAGGGAGAATTATCGGTAGAGAAGGAAGAAATATACGGGCTATTGAAGCGGCAACCGGTATCGATATAATTATCGATGATACTCCTGAGGCCGTTATTCTTTCCGGTTTTAATCCGGTTCGCAGGGAGGTAGCCCGTTTGTCTTTGCTCCAGCTTATTAATGACGGTCGGATACACCCGGGACGTATCGAGGAGATTGTTGAGAAGGTCACCAGGGAACTTGAAGAGACTATGCGGGAGGCAGGTGAGCAGGCAACCTTTGACGTCGGTGCTCACGGTGTGCATGTGGAACTGATGGATTTACTCGGGCGACTGAAATACAGAACGAGTTACGGCCAGAATGTGCTCCAGCATTCACTGGAGGTTTCTTTTCTCTGCGGAATAATGGCCTCAGAGCTGGGTGTGAATATTAAAGTGGCCAAGCGTGCAGGGCTGCTTCATGACATCGGCAAGGCAGTAGATCACGAGGTAGAAGGGTCGCACGCTATAATAGGACGGGATCTTGCGAAAAAATATGGTGAGTCTGAAGAGGTTGTGTACGCCATTGGCGCTCACCACGAAGACCAGCCACCCCAGAGTGTTGTGGATGTTCTTGTTCAGGCCGCTGATGCCTTGTCAGGAGCTCGTCCGGGAGCCCGGAAAGAGATGCTCCAGAGTTACGTTAAAAGACTCGAGGATCTTGAAGCAATAGCGAATGAACATGAAGGTGTTGAAAAATCCTATGCAATACAGGCTGGCCGCGATTTGCGGATAATAGTCGATTCCAACAGAGTAAGAGACGAGCAGGCAACTCTGCTTAGCCAGGATATTGCCAGATCAATAGAAGAAAAATTGACTTATCCTGGCCAGATTCGCGTTACCGTGATTAGAGAGACTCGCGCTGTAGAGTATGCGAAATAGAGAATAGTTAAATTGCTGTTTACTGATGATATTACTAAAATAGTTCAGTAGTGTCCGGTTAGATAATTGCAACACATATCGTACGGATTTATGGGTTGATTTCT
>JAOZLO010000260.1 GCA_029934775.1 Desulfocapsaceae bacterium | reverse complement strand
CTTTGAGGATGTATATCGTGCTGTAAAACGTGCCTTTCGCGGTGCTGGCTTGCTGGACACATAGCACATTTACATGGACATTATGGTTGCAAACCATTCAATGTGTCAGAACAGCTTTTTAGTAATTGCCGCAATATCTTTCGACGCTCAATTGATTCTTTTGTATACATCCCATGTTTGAAGGAATTCATGTTATCTAAGGGGGCACCTGTCGATTTCCCCCCGTGCCAGTAACATTTACCATTTTTCATTGCTGGCTGTTTGCATTGGACGCTTGTTGATTTGGCCATCGCGTTACATCTTGGAAGAAGAGAAAGGTCGCAGGGAGGGTTATTGTTTTTTAGGCTACCTCTCCGCGGGCCATGGGGTTGCTCTTGCGTTTTATTTTTGACTCCCCTCTTTACCCCCCCTCCCCGGTTACAAGTGTTTGTGAGTTATCTCCCGCATTATTTACCTGAACATGCTGAACCGATATAACTTGCTGTCCTCCTGTACGTAATTTCTGTATGGTGGTCATGGTACGTTGAAAAGTGTCCATCAACCGACATGCAGTATTAATATAGCGTGTTTTTGCCTCAAGGTTTAACCGCTCCAATTTCTCAGATTTTCTTCCAGTTGCTTGATATTCCTCTGACTGAACAAAAAGCTGTAAAGCTGTCTTGTGGCATACAACTGCTTGGTGAGCCAACATTTTTTCAAAACTGTTTTCAGCGCCTATGCTTTCAGCAGCATCAAGTCCCAATTCCAGAACACCAACACTTTGTAGAAGTTCCATCCTGGTCTCAGAAGCATCGACATTTATCTGTTTGGGATGCACCAGTACATCTTTAATTTGTTTGGCACGGTACCCCTCAATGCCTGTGGTATTTTGAGGCACCACTCCACCGCCAACACATTTTTCAACCTGGTCTGTAAGATTGAGGTAAACATCTGCCTCTGATTCTAATTCCAGAGCCTTTTCGTGATCTCCCTTGGCGTCCGCTTGGGCAGCCTTTTTAAGTAGTTCTACACCTGTTTCGCTACGCATAATTTTGATCCTGTATTTATAGGTTATGATGAATTATTCTTTTGTCTCTTGAAAAGTGGGACCAGAATAAAAACAAATATTGTCAGTATTACGCCTCTTCCTCTCTGCTAGGGTCATGGACTATGACTACCGGAAGGTTTTGCTGGTTATTATCCTCTTTAAAGAACCCCAGGTGTTTGCCAAGATCTCCAAGCGCTTTCAGTTTGTCGTAGGTCTTTATCTTCTTCACATAGTCCACTTGGTCTCCGGATCCTGTCATTACGGTTTCAAATCCAGCCAATGCAGCCGCCGCATCGTCGTTCAATTCAGATACCGGTATCAATTGTCCCTGGTCGTCAAAGAATATTCGGTAGTCCAGAAAAGCGATCCGGGCGTATTCCACTGTTAACCTATCTTGGTCAATCTCAGCGCGTTTCGCCATGGCTGATCGTATTTGTTTTATTCTTGCCGTAATCTTGCCGTGATCCAAACACTCTTTGGCCTTTCGATTAATGGTGGTTGGCTTCATATTTGAAGTATTGTAGGCCAATTTGTATGCTTTGGAAGCACTACCGGTTATAATATACTCCTGAACAAATTTTTGTTGCTTAGGTGTCAGATTTATTGAAGCCATATTTGTCTCCCAAATTAATAATTAGATTTTCTGCCGAGGGAGCATCTTTGTCGCCAGAGGGGTACTATGCCGAGGTATTGCCTTAATATTAGGTTTTAATCTCTCGCCACCGGCCTTAACAGATGTTCCTTTAAATCCAGGCTGGCAATTCTTGCAGAAATAGCCACCTTGTTTTCCATTCACAAAATTTCTACCTTCACAGATCGGGCAAGGTTTAAGTTGCGGTTTAATCGTTTTTTGTTTTGTTGGTTTTGTTGCGTTATACTTAGTGCGATCTGAAATAATTTTTTCCTGCTCTGCAACAATCGGGGGAGAACTTAATTTTGCTATCCAGTTCATGTTCTGTCCGTAAAAAAAAGTTTTCAAACACTCAGAAACCAATGCAACAAAACCAACAGAAGTAGGCAAAACAGGTTTTGTTGGTTTAGTTGCGTCCTATTCTGTCCCTTCTGGATTTAGTTTCGGGTTAACCTGATAGATCGGTGCTGCTGGTCTACCTCCCAATTTTGCAACCACCGGCTGTACTTTCTCTCTCAACCATTCGCAGTCAATGAGGTAGTCAACAGCCTCCTGTATAAAATGTTTCTTGGTCAGCATTGCCCATTTCTTCATCTGTATATCACGGAGCTTAAACTCTGATCCCAGGGCACCTGCCTTAATCTTCTCAGCCAGCCTTGTTCCCCCAGCCTGCCCGGTGTCGAGAGCAAGACTGTATATCCTCTTGGCGTGACTCTCCAGGTATTGACACCATGCTGCTGCCATAAGGGCTGCACGTTTACTCACAGGCTTTATTGTTGCTTCTGTATCAGCTATTTCTATGAGATGGACTACCAGGGCAATGCTTGGCATAAGAGATCGGTATTTTGCAAGATGTTCTAGCATGATTGGATGTTCATCTTGATTTGTCAGCTTTTCTGTTTCCAACAGAGTGAGCCATTGCTTGAAGACCTCCTGTGCTTCTTCAGAAAATCTTAAATATGGCCCTTCTAAAAGATCTTCCCCCTCAACAACCATGGCGGCAAGATTTTCTATAATGTTATAAGCCCGATTTCTTGCATCCAGATCAGGGGCCTTGTCCTGGTATTGCCAATCCCGAACAGGATCAGGATAGACCATTAATTGTAGTCGCTGCACGAATCCATCATTTTCACCTTCACTGATCGCACTATGCAGATATCCAGATATTTTGTCCGGTTGGATACCACCCAGTAGAGAAATGCAAAGATTGTCACAACGTACCGTCCCCCGTCCTATACGATCATCTGTATGGCTGCCATCCCCATTCCATGACTCCAGCAAGAACGCCCGATCTTGTTCATTCCCTGTGCGCTCCGTACGCTTGAACAACCCGATAAGCTCATCACGGAAATAGAGTAGCCCTCTCGGATTTTGCTCCAGCAACTCCACAATTTTTTCAATGCTGCTGTCATTAGTTTTGTATCGTTTTTCTGTTGGGGGCTTGGATGATTGCAAATCCTTCAATTCTCCTGCGAGTTCTTCAAGGCTTTTACCCTTGTTTTTTCCATCCCTGTCAAGTTTTGCAGTTTTTTCAATCGCCGCCTTAATCGCCTTTACCCGAGCAGCATCTAGCATAGCATCTGCTTCATACTCACTGAATTTCTCGGCATGGTCCTCCCTGGCTGCAACTTCTAACCTGCCAAGCGTTTTGTTAACAGCTTCAGTCAACGCAGGTGTTTTCAACATTGACGGTGGCCCGACAATTCCACCCCACATGTTAGGGGTGACGGGCCAATCATCTTTCTGTTTCGGTCTGATCCGACAAGATGTGCCGATAATGGAGCCACAGACCACAATTAGTGGCGCAATGATAAAATCCGGTGGTATTTGCATACGATCAGCAGCATCCATAACCCAGAGTCGGAAAGGGGCTGGTATCATCTCTTCAGTAAGATTTGCTACAGGTGGCAACTCTGATTTGACGGGTAAAGGCTCCTGCCACTCCTGCTTTTTATCCTCTGCAGTAGGGGGAGTTGCTCCACAAGTGTTCTTACCATAGCCTTTCTTACTCAACTCCCGGGTGGCTGCCCCGTAATCACCTCCATGCAGAAGGCAGGTATAGGTACCAAAAGCACTGTAGCTCTGCATAGGTTCAAAAGGATAGGCGTTGGAAGTGAAAACGTAGAAGCAGCCATTTTTTAGAGTTGCGCTGGTGCCTCGATCTTTTTCCGGCCGGCACCAATGCTCTCCACCCGGGCCTGTGCGTCCGGATCTTGTCCAGCCGTGTTTCTCAAGCATAGCTGGAATATCATGATTGTGTTTCTCATTGAAATCGTCTCCAGGTCTGCCAGTGCTGGTATACTGTCTCTCCTGTTTATGCGGTTCCTGTTTTGTATTGAATGCCTTTGCAAGCCCAATTAGCACATTTCGTTCATCGGCTGTAATAGTCGCAATATCTTTCAAACTATGCTGCAGTACCTGGTAACCTGGGCTGGGGGACGTCAGGAAATATCCCCCTTCGCCTCGTGTTTCAATAGCTACTTTGCCATTTTCCTGTCGTGCAAGAACTGTATTTCCACTCACAGGCTCTATGCAACGATAGATCAGGTGATAACCCCCGTTCGGGGTTTTTCGTTGTGCAAGGCAATTTGCGAGCCTCTGATCGATACCCTCCAGTGTGTCCAGATAAGGCTTAAACAGCTCTGGATCATCGAAGTCAAGGCACTCAGTGTTACCTGACACTTGGCCCCCGATGATAGCGACACTGCAGCCATTTACAAATAAAGTTCTAGCTTCGTTGGGAGTCATGGCTTTTGACTGCAAGGCCTTCCATCTTGAGAGAATTGGCCTCTTAGCTTTCGATGGGTCTGAGTGGTCTGCTGAATTAACAGGCAACACCGAGAAGTTTTGATTCAAGAGGCCAATAGCTCCCTGCAGGACAGGTGTTGTGTTCATAAAATTCCCCTGTCTATTTTTCACCGCCAATTCTTCATCGGATTGCGGTTTTACTGTAGACAGCATAGTTTTAGATGGCGATTGTAGATTCATCTTCGATTTTGGATATCTCTGTCTTAATGATCTGGAGTACCATTATATATGACCGCTGAACCACTCGCCTGTTGAGGATGGGCCTGCCGTTTTCAAAACAACCGAGTTTTGTTGCACTGAATCCTGTCATCCTGGAGAGTTTTGTCATGGTAAGGCCATAGGCCATACGGAGACGCTTGTACTTCGCACCTGTTTTGATCCACTCGGAGGTATTTTCTTTGATAAATGCTTCTTTTTCTAAATCGTTCATGGGGTTTCCTTATTTTGTTTTGTTGTAGTCAGTCTCGCTTTTAA
>JAOZLO010000259.1 GCA_029934775.1 Desulfocapsaceae bacterium | reverse complement strand
CCGTGGAAAAGGGGGCCGGTCGATACGAGGAAAACAGGGAATCCCCGGATCAATATACTTGATTCGGGGATTTTTTTTATCTCCTGATCAGAATTGTTTTGTTGAAAAGGAGAAAGAGATGTGCAGTAAATGGAAGAGTATTATCACCTCAATTATTACCCTGTTGTTTTTGTTGCCGTCCTTGGCGGCGGCCTCAAATTATGTGGCTCCCAAAGGAAAAACGGCGATTGTTATTGCAAGCTTTGGTACCACGGTTCCCTCAGCCGTAAAATCGATTATAAACATTGTCGAACGAGTTAAAAAAGCATATCCGGGTACAGAGGTTCGGGTTACCTTTACCTCAAATATAATTCGTTCTGTCTGGAAAAAGAGACAGAGCGAAGCTCAAAAGTGGCTTGATCTGGGAATACCAAGGGAAATTCTTTACGTCGAAAATATTATTTCAACCCTGGGAGACCTGCGCGATGGCGGTTATCGTAATATTATTGTGCAGCCTACACATATGTTTTTTATGGAACAGTCATATGATCTGAAGGCCTACATCGATGCTTTTAATTCAATTCAAACCATGAAGAAAAAATGGAAGCCTTTTGATAATATTGTTATGGGTCGACCGGCTCTTGGTATGCCCGGAGATGTCTACAGCTATCACGACGACGTTGCGGCAGCAGTAAGGACACTGGAGGGGGACATCAAAAAGGCCGAAAAGGAGAAAGCCACACTTATCTATATGGGGCATGGAAATGAACACTGGTCTACAGGAATTTATGCTGAAACCCAAAAAAAGATGAGGGAAATGTATCCGCAGGTTTTGACCTTTATAGGAGTTGTCGAAGGTGCACCGGCGCTGGATGATTTCCTGGCTCAGCTGAAACATGCAAAAAACAAGAAACTTGTCCTTCTTCCCTTTATGATTGTAGCCGGAGATCATGCTGTAAATGATATGGCCGGCCCTGAGGAGGATAGCTGGAAATCAATACTTGTCAAAGAAGGTTATGAGGTGGAGCCTGTACTCCAAGGGTTAGGCTCCAATGATCAGTTTGCAGATCTGTTTGTTCATCATATTGCAGATGCAGCCAGAGAAAAAAATATTGTATTGCAATAAGAAAGTAGGCTCCGGGAGAAACAGTCTCCTGGAGCTATTTTATCTATTCTATTTTAGAGACGGTGCACAATGCAGGGAACATTTTATGTAGTTGGTGTGGGTCCGGGTGACCCGGAGCTTTTAACACTCAAAGCGGCACGCATACTTGAAAAATGCGATGTCTGGTTTGCCCCTTCAGCATTTAAACATGGCGACAGCATGGCTTTGAAAATCGTGTCGGGAGAGGTGAGTACCAAAGGGAAAAAAATTCTCACCCACTATTTTCCGATGAAGCTGGTTCATCGGGGGAAAGATCCTGATCCTGAGGTGACAGCCGCCTGGCAGGAAGCTGCGGAAATTATCGTAGGCCATCTAAGAGCAGGTAAAGATGTAGTTTTCCCAACTCTTGGGGACCCTGCTATTTACAGTACCGGTTATTATGTTTGTGAAACTTTACAGAAAAACAGTGCAGATATAAAAATTGAAATCATACCAGGTGTCTCTGCCATCGGAGCATCTTCAGCAGCTGCGGGACTGCCACTCTGCCTGGGTGATGAGAGACTTGTTGTCATCCCGGCAACATTTGAAAATGGTGCAATGCGTGATGTGCTTGCCCAGAGTGATACCGTCGTTTTCATGAAGGTGCATAAGGTCATGCCCAAAATTGTAAAACTACTGGATGAACTGGACCTTCTTGACCAGGCCGTTCTGGTAGAGAGGTGCAGTCTTGGTGACCAGAAGATATGGACAAATATCCGGGATGCCGTCGATAAAGAAATCCATTATTTCTCTACAATTATAGTTCGCAGGCATTAAACGAATTTAGCTTGGACGTTCATTACCGTAAAATACTCTTTGCAGGATGATACCCTGCCCGGGCTGTTGTATTAGGGAGCAGCATCGCTCCTTTACCCAGAATAGTACCGGGATTGGTGACGGAATTGCAGCCGGTTTGAGCATTGTCTCCTAAAACAGCTCCGAATTTTCTTCTCCCTGTATCTATTTTCCGGCCTTCGTGCATAAAAGATACATTTCCGGGAAGAAACTTGAGGTTGGCAAATTTAGTTCCAGCTCCGAGATTGGCATTGTTTCCAAGGATTGAGTCTCCCAGGTAGGCAAAATGTCCCGCTTTGGCATCGTTTAGAAAAATCGAGTGCTTAATTTCGGTAGTATGGCCGAGAATGCATCGCTCTCCTGTCAACACATACCCACGAAGATATGCCCCCTGCCGCACTTCACTGCAGTCACCTATCACGGCCGGAGATTTTATCATTGCCCCGCATTCTACAAGGACACCTCTCCCTATCGAAACGCGGTTTCCAGTAATAACGGCTCCGGCCATTATGACTGCAGCCCCCTTGATTTCCTGACCATTTCTTTGTACCTGTAATCCGTGTTGAGTCGTGTTACCGAAGTTAATTTCACAATCTCTGGCTGATATTGCCCCATCTTGATGGATGACTATATGCTCTTTCAGTGGGATGCCGTCCTCAATCAGCAGGTTATCGTATATAGGGTAGTTATAGTTGTCCATGTAATCTTTGAGGAGGTCAAGAGGACTCCATGGATAGTCAGTTTCTGCAAAAAGGTTGGTGTGGGGAAAGGATGACAGATCAAAAATAGCGTGGCTGGTAAGCATTGTAATGTTCCTGTGTCAGGCAGATTGGATGAACCTGCTTATTTAAATTGTTTTTTTCGATCTCTTCGTATGTTTCGATCTTGATCAAAAAATCTCTTAAATCAATAGACTTATGGAGAGAATAGTTGTGATTTAACTGAGTAGTATGAGAGAAAAAGCATAATACTTCAAGAAAAAACCAGTTTTGGATCAAGTTGGGCTAACCCCTTCTTGACTTCGGTAATCGGGATGTTTAAAATTTCACCGGTTGTTGGAAAAAGTTAATAAGAGTTCTATATATATGAAAATAAAGAAGATTGCCGAAAAAAAACATCTCTAAGATTGAATGTCAGTAAGAGTGTATTTTTCGGTTGCAATCTTGGCAGGAGGTTTGTGTGGAATTTAATGATTCATTAAGCATTGGTATGGACGATTTTTCCAGTAACGAAGATATGGAAATCCCTGAAGTACTGCCGATGATGGCAGTCCGGGATGTAGTTGTTTTTAACTATATGATAATCCCTCTCTTCGTTGGTCGCCCCGGATCCGTTGAAGCGGTTAACGAGGCTCTAGGTTCGAATAAACTGCTGATGCTTGTCACTCAGAAGGACGCTACGAAGGATAATCCAACTGAGGAAGATATGTATAAGGTCGGCATGGTCTGTATGGTGATGCGTACCCTGAAATTACCGGATGGCCGTCTCAAGGTTCTTGTTCAGGCTATGTCAAAGGCCCGAATACAAAATTATGTGCAGACAGAACCATTTTATCAGGTTTCGGTTGAAGTGATTGAAGATGAGGAATCGAAGGAGGTGTCGGTCGAAGTTGAGGCAATGATGCGTACAGTAAGAGAGCAGACGGAAAAAATATTGTCTCTACGCGGGATTTTGTCTGCAGATCTTATGATGATCATTAATAACATTGAAGATCCGGGCCGTCTGGCGGACCTGGTAGGATCTAACTTACGACTGAAGATTGTTGAATCCCAGAAAATACTTGAGGAAACTGATTCACTGGCCCGCCTTAAGCTTGTGAATGAGCTGTTGGCCAAAGAACTTGAAGTTACGACTGTTCAGGCAAAAATTCAAAATGATGCAAAAGAGGAAATGAGCAAATCCCAGAGAGAATATTTTCTCAGGGAACAGATTCATGCTTTGCAGAAGGAGCTTGGTGATACAGACGAGTATACCCAGGAAATTGATGAGCTCTCCAAGAAATTGAAGAAAGTTAAAATGCCTAAACCTGTGCGAAAGGAGGCTAAAAAGCAGCTCAGTCGCATGGAAATGATGCACCCCGATTCTTCTGAAGCTACCATAATCAGAACTTATGTTGACTGGATTCTTGATATCCCCTGGAAGAAAAGCACAAAGGACCTTCTTGATCTGAAACGCGCAAAAAAAATACTTGATGAAGATCATCACGGATTGGAAAAAGTTAAGGAAAGAATTCTTGAATACCTTGCGGTGCGAAAACTCAATAAATCCACCAAAGGTCCAATACTGTGCTTTGTCGGCCCTCCAGGGGTTGGAAAAACTTCGTTGGGGATATCTATAGCACGGGCAATGGGTCGAAAATTTTATCGACTCTCGTTGGGTGGAATGCGTGACGAGGCAGAAATACGGGGGCATCGGAGAACCTATATCGGCGCTATGCCGGGTCGAATTGTCCAGGGACTTAAGACTACAGGGGCTAATAACCCTATCTTCATGATGGATGAGGTTGATAAAATCGGTGCTGATTATCGTGGTGATCCATCTTCTGCTCTACTTGAAGTATTGGACCCTGAGCAGAATTTCGAGTTTTCTGACCATTATATGAATCTCCCCATCGATTTGTCGAAGGTTATGTTTATAACCACGGCGAACATGAGTGACACCATTCCCAGGGCTCTCCTGGACAGGATGGAAGTTATCCGATTATCTGGTTATACCCTGGAAGAGAAAATTATTATTGCCAGAAAATACCTGATACCGCGACAGCTGATTGAAAACGGTATTAAAAATCGACAAATCCGAATGAATGATGAGACCGTCGAATATATCGTTACTCACTATACCTATGAAGCCGGATTGAGAAATCTTGAGCGGGAAATTGGCAAAGTCTGTCGGAAAACTGCACGGAAAATCGCTGAAGGAGGAAAGGGGCCTTACCGTATAACTAAACGTAATATCGATCGTTATCTGGGTCCGCCAAAGACTATTCCCGAGTCAGAGCTTGAGAAACTGGAGCAACCGGGACTGGTGA
>JAOZLO010000023.1 GCA_029934775.1 Desulfocapsaceae bacterium | reverse complement strand
TTATTTTTTGATAAATCGCATAAAACAAAAAAAGAAAACCCAGGTCAACATCATTTCCGAGTTGACTCTGGGTCTCAGAAGCAAAAGCAGGTGTGAAGCTACTTGTGCTATTCCCCACCCTCACCTTCAAGAATATCCCTGCACCAGGAAATTGCCGCCATGGCCTGGGGGAAACCTATGGTCGAGACGAGCAGAAGCAGAGTGTGATATATTTCTTCTTTTGATGCACCGGCTTTTATCGCTCTACGAGTATGAGAGTGAACTGCCCCTTCAGATTTTGCGGTAGCGGCCGCTGCAAGTTGGACAAGATGACTGGTCTTTTCATCCAGAGCCCCAATCCCTCGTATTGTAGTTCCTAAAGTCTCCAGAGCTGAAATAACCTCCGGATAAAGTTTTGAGATATCGTGATAAGTCCTGCCGGTCAGACGCCGTTTAGCCATAACAGTTCTCCTTGACATTGAATTGATTTTTTCGGTGCTCTCCGTACAGCAAAGCCCGGACAAGCTACATTAACCGACTTTGCAGTACAGCATATTATCCACAAAAAGAAAACCTATTTGTGATCACTTTTATCTTTTTCTGTAAAAATCCGGAAAACTGAAATGTTAAGCTTAATGCGTACCGCAAAAGTGCCTGAAGCCCCGGCCTATTGCAATATTAAACACCAGTAGATGGAAAAAGGTGTACACGTATTATTTTTTTCTCATATTTCCCAACACTTTTCAACCTTACCTCAGGATTTGCTCTCGACTGTAAAAAGCCGGCCTTGATTTGAAGGTGTTCCATTTACAACTAGGTTTCCGGAAATAATTTTGAATTTTCTAAGTGCCAGTATGCTCCTTTTCGGGTGAGGTTCTCGGGAAGAAGGATACATAGAAAATGATTCCCGTGTACTACGCTATGATCAGCGAGGTCACGGAAATACTGAGGTCACTCAAATCAGACGAGCCTTGTGATTGTTTCACATTGGCGTCAACTTCTGATGTGATAAGAAACACCTTTTATTGAGTGGATTAAGATCGATTTCCAGGACCAAACGGTTTTAACCAAACCAACAGTTGCGGCAAGAGGGTCAAAGAGGTAATAAGCGCGATGAGCATGGCAAGACCTGTAAAGAGACCGAAATAGATCGTTGGCAAGAAATTAGAAAGTATCAGGATGGAAAAACCGACGATAATGATTATGGAGGTGTAGTACATGGCATGTCCAATCGAGTTATGACAGCGGTGAAGAGAACCGTAATAATCGCCGTCAATCTTGATTTCTTCCTTAAAACGATGGATATAATGGATTGTGTTATCGACTGCGATACCAATACTAATGGCTGCAATAGTGATGGTCATCATATCCAGAGGAATATCCAGCCAACCCATTACACCCAGTACTGCACCGGCTGACAGCAGATTGGGGAATAAAGCAATCAGTGCAATTTTCAGCGAGCGGAACAGAAACAGAAACATGATCAGCAAAGCGAAAGCCACGGCACCTAATGTCTTAATTTGGGAAGAAAAAAGGCTCTGGAGCATATTGTTGTATAGGACCATTGTGCCAGCCAGATGGACTTTGGTTTCATCGAGATCGAGTTGATGAACGAGATCGTGTTTGATTTCCTTGAGCAGGATATTTCTCTGCAACGACTTCAGCGAATCCTTAATCCTTACCGTAAAGCGGACCTCGTTATTGTCGAAAGAGACGTACGGGGACAATAGCAACCCTTTATATTTTTCAGGTAGTTTTGTATACAGAACCGCCATATCCAGACTGTCCAACGACTTTCCATCATTGAGCCGTCGGCCTATTTTTAAAAGGGTCCCCAGCGACAGCACTTTTCCGATCTCTAGTCTGTTGTCAAGATAGTCGTGTACCCTTTCGATTACTTCCAGACGATGATCCATAAACCAATATTTTCTGTCATCATCCTCTGGTGTCCCCTCTTTCGAATCGGCGAAAAAATCGTCTTCTATCTCAAACTCATCATCTTCGCTGTCATCCTCCTCGAAGGTTTCAAATTGCACAATGACATCCAGAGGTGTAGTACCTCCGAGCTTTTGGTCGATGATTTTCATGCCCTGGTAGATTTCTGTCGACTCCTTAAAATAATCGATAAAACTGTTTTCTACCCGCAATCTGGATACGCCTACAACCGTTATGATGGTGAAAATTACGGTCAGAATGAGAATAGCTGTGCCGTAGGCTTCTGTTATACGCCCCAGAAATTTGGTGAATGAAAATTTGAGAATTCTATTTTGCGAAGGCGGCTTTGGTTTTTTAACGAGCATCGCACCGGCAGGGAAAAGTACAAAGGTCAGTGCAAGTGATAACAGAATACCGATGCTCATCATCCACCCAAAGTGGATCACAGGCTTTATGTCGCAGAGCATAAGCGAAGTAAATCCGGCAATGGTAGTAAGAGTGGCGAACAGACATGGTACGAATTTGGATTGAATGGTTTTTCGTACCAGGGTGCGGTTATCCGCTTCGGGAAGGGTCACTTGATATTCACGAAAACGTACAATCAGATGGACTGAAATGGCCAGGGTAATTATCAGCTGCAAGGATATGAAATTAGACGAGATAACGGTAACATCCCAGCCAAAGGTGCCCAAAACCCCCATCATCACAATTACAGATAGAAAACAGCAGAGCATTGGTAAGATAATCCATCGTTTACTCTTGAAAAATAGTCCAAGCATCAGAACCAGCAACAAAAACACTCCCATACCGAATATTCTCAGATCATTTTTGATATAGGTGACCATATCATCGGCTATCATGCTGATACCGCCGAGAAAAAGCTGTCCGTTGTCACGGTTCGCATCCATAATGGCTCTTACTGCCAGGATATTTTGGTGTTGCTCTGCATTCAACGAGACCTGCTGCGTCCGTATTTCATCGACGATGCGTGCATATTCAGCGGCCTCTGTCGGAGACAGTTGTCCCTGCGCTTTTTTATCCAGGAATTCATTTCTGGTGGTGATAAGTTTGCTATAGGAGGGATCGGTTTTGAGGTTAATGATAATCGCTGTGGTTTCTACATCCCGGCTAACCAGAAGGTCCCGATAAAAGTGACTCTCAGATAATTCTGTTATCGCCAGGTTTTTATCTATGGTAGGCGATTCCAGGGTCGGAATTTTGTTTTGTGAAAGCTGTTTAAATGAAACCGGCGGGCTTTCCAACAGCGGAACATCCAGAATGGTGAGCACAGACTCCACTGATGCAAGGCGGCTTAGAGAATCACGTAACCCCTCGATAGTTGAAAGATTATCCTGGTCCAGAAGGTCGCCCGATTTTGGGGTAAAAGAAATCAGTAAAAAGTCCTGAATTCCATACCGTTTGGATATTTCACGGGCATAGCGTAAATCTTTATCGTTTTCCAGCAACAACGTTTCTGTAGAGGCGTCGATTCTGAAATTTCTACTCTGGTACCCAAGCACGCCAACCACCAGGATGAGAATTGCGATAGTCCAAAGAGGTCGGTTGAGAACCCACGCTGTATACCGATGAGTGAACGTACCCTTATTATTGCCCATGAAAACTCTGCGGTCTGTAAATTATGTAATTACGTTATATAGAGATTATCAGCACTTTTACTGTTACTGACTCTTCATCCAAACATCCCAGTCTGTCTATTTAGCAGACTTTATAATGGTAAACAAGAGTTGAAGATGTATGCAGTTGAGATTCTTCCTCAATCTGCCAGATGTTATTCAACCTACTTCCGAAAAATATCAGATCCATGATTTTTTACCCTTCCCAGCCAACTCCTCACTGTATTTACGAATCAAGCCACGAAACTGGTCATAGGTGAGCCCCATATCCTCTGCAGCTCTTTTCTGATGATTGTGAGCTAGGGATAAAGCCTTTTGTATCAACTCAATTTCAAAACTCTTGACGGTATCCTTAAACGAGGCAGTTTCTTTTTCAGCCTTGTGTTCTACAGCTATCACTGGCTCCTGCCCCCTTTCTTCTTCTCTTAAGGAATCGTAGGGAGATGTGAAGGGATCGAAAACGATCTCGTCAATCACGGTTTCGTCGGATCGATATACGGCACGCTCAATTACATTTTTCAATTCCCTGACATTACCTTTCCAGCTATATTTTTCCAGAGCTTCCAAGGCCTTTTCACTGAAAACAATCACTTCTTCTCTGCCCAGTTCATATGCAATCCTGGCGGCAAAGTGATTTGCCAGAAGCATCACATCCTCCCCGCGATATCGCAGTGGTGGAAGAAAAAGAACTTCAAAGGAGAGGCGATCAAGCAAGTCTCTTTTGAAATCTTCTCTATCGGCCATTGCCGACAGATCCATATTGGTAGCTCCAATTATACGTACATCCACATCTACAGGTCCCGAACTGCCGACCCGTTCAAACACACCATATTCAACTACTCGCAGAATTTTTTCCTGGGCTTCCAGAGGTATAGATCCGATTTCATCGAGAAAAAGCGTTCCCCCATCAGCTGCTTCAAATCGACCTGTCCTCCTCTGTGTTGCACCGGTAAAAGCGCCCTTTTCATGTCCGAACAGCTCTGACTCAATAAGAGAAGGGGAGAGAGTTGCACAATTAAGTGTTATAAAAGGCCCCTTCCACCGCCTTGATAAAAAGTGCAGTCGACTAGCTGCCAATTCCTTGCCTGTCCCTCTCTCTCCCATTAACAGCACCGGTCGATCTACCGGCGCTACCCGCGACAACCGCTCCTGAAAATCCAGAAACACGCCGGACTGTCCTAACGCTTCTCCTTTAGATAAACGTATCATTTCCTGTCACTCTATTTTGATGGAATTATGGAGTTTACATTTTTCCAATTTCAATGGTTGTAAATACCATATACGAGTAATTTTAGCCAATAATACGGTATATTTCACCTATTAACTATACTAAGCTGGACACCGTTCAGTTATTTTTGCATTAATATCACCATGTTATCTTACTTCACCAAACAGGCACGATTACTGCTCTATACAAACCAAACAAATAATTTACTCCATGGAGGTTATAGTATGGGAATTTTTACACGTTTTAGAGACATAGTCAGTTCAAATATCAATTCAATGCTTGACAAAGCTGAAGATCCTGAAAAAATGATTAAACTGATGATACATGAAATGGAAGACACACTGATCGATCTCAAATCATCCTGCGCGGGTGTCATCGCCGACATGAAAAAAATCGAACGAAAAGCAGACGAGATAGTTGACAAAAAACATCTCTGGGCTAATCGGGCGGAACTTGCTGTCGGGAAAGGCCGGGATGACCTTGCCAGAGAGGCACTGAATGAAAAACGACGTTACTCCCAGGTTGCGGAAACCCTCAAAAATGAGGCAAGTGAGCACAGTGGTCTGATTGAGCAGTATAAAAAAGATATTGTTGAGCTTGAAAACAAGCTCAACAATGCAAAAGAAAAAAAGAGAATGCTCACACAGCGACATAAACGGGCAAACGGTAAAAAAAGAGCCCAGGAGGAGATCAGAAAAAGCAACAGCAGCGACACCATGGTTCGTTTTGACAAACTTGAGAATCGAATAGAACAGATGGAAGCAGAAGCGGAGTTGGTGAACATAAAAAGGAAACCCACCCTTGAGGAAAATTTTGAAAACCTCTCAACTGATAGCGAGATCGAAAATGAGCTTGCAAAGATAAAGGCTGCTCAATACAGTGATGATAAACAAAATTGACAATCTCACAAAAACCTTAAAAGTGAAATGGCTAAGTAAAAAACTTCACATGCGAGGCGTGTAAAATTTCTATTATTTTCAGCGTACCAGGGTACGTTAAAATGACAGAAAATTTACAACAACGAAGCAGGTGAAGAGTTTTTACGACGCCATCAAATTTTGATATTGGAGCAAACCTAGATGGGAACCATAATTATTGTGGCCATGGTCTTTGGCTCGATTCTGGCAATGGCTGCACTTATTTGCGGAACTATATTGGTAATATTAAAAACCCGTGACAGCCGAATCACAGGAAGCAAAAACAGGTCGGAAGAGGCTATGATTATCCAGGAAATTTACCAGGGACTAAGCAAAATGGAAACACGCATCGAGTCCCTTGAAACAATCCTGATGGACAATCAGGAAAAGGATCGACATAAGTAATGAAAAATTATACTAACAGACGTGGTGGTATCTACCGCTCAAGAGATGGCGTTTTTCTCGGCGTATGCCGGGGCCTCGCAGAATATTTTGACTTTTCAGTATTCTGGGTAAGAATGGCAATAGTTGTTACCTTTATGCTCAGTGGTTTCTGGCCCGTAATTGGTATTTACCTGGTAGCGGCTTTCTTTATGAAACCAAAACCTGTACGTCCGATCGAGAGTGACGAAGAGCATGAATTCTACGACAGCTATGTCCATTCACCACGAAACGCTGCCCAGAGACTAAGGAAAAAATTTTCAAATCTGGAAAAGAGAATCCGCAGGATGGAAGACAGGGTCACGGGAAAAGAGTACGAATGGGAGAGAAAATTCAACTCCTGACATACATCTTTATCCCGCAACCGTCTGATTTACCTGCAAATCGACCAAAGAACTACCTGCTGAAAGCAAAGAGTTCCCTGGCATAAACCTTGGGATCGGCATCCGGATATTCCGCTTCCTCGCCATTCCAGGGTTTCCTCAGGGTATAGTTATCATCTTCCAGCTTCACAACATTTGACCGGTGCAGTGGAATTTTTCCTCCGGCCGTGGCAATGTATCTGGGAATTGCATCACCGGAAATATTGCCATACATGGATTCTACAATATCACGGCCAACTTCCAGCGGCACCCTGAAATGAGAGAACTGCGGGTTACGGTGACTGCAGTTAAATATATAATATGGCCTGACATAAGCTTCCTGCACCGTTTCACACAGTTTCCACATCTTTGTCCTAGTGTCGTTAATACCCTTGAGCAATACCGCCTGGTTAAGGACTGTAAAAGTCCTCTTGGATATCCGCCTGAAAGCATCCCTTGACACTGGAGTAATTTCCTGGGCAGTGTTGATCTGCGTGACCACCCGAATCGGCTTTTTGTCGCTGCTCTCTTCCAGGATATCAAGAAGTTCCTCGTTAACCCGCATTGGAGCAGTTACAGGAATACGTGTTCCAAGTCGCTTTATTTTTATATGATCAATTTTATCCAGTTCTTCAAGTAACCATTTCAACATAGAGTTTGGCAGAACAAAGGCATCTCCACCGGTTATGAGTACATCACGCACCTGCTCATTATTACGGATATATTCAAGAGCTTCATTGTACGCTTCCTTAGAATACGTATGGTCCTTCCTGCCGATATGAGCAAGGCGCAAACAATGAGTACAGTACATTGCGCACATATTGGTAACTTTAATAGTGAGTACCCGCGGATAAAACTGATCAATAAGGCGAGCGGGAGAATGATCCGCGGCAACCGGTGGAATTTCAATCCCGGCATTCTCTATCATTTCCCCCGTTGGAACTGACTGCAACATTATCGGATCATTGATTACCCCGGGCATAATGAGACTTGTATAATAGGGGGTAAGACGCATCCTGTATGATTTTGTCACACGTGCTATTGATTCCAGCACATCCTCTGGTAAATCAATCAACTTGGACAAGGTGGCCACAGAGTCGATTGCATGACGGATCTGTCCCTGAAATGAATTCCAGTCATCATCATTCATTTTCAGTTCACTCATTATACGAGCAGTGTTTTCCTGGATCTGTTCCCATTTCTCAATACCACTGGGCGCCACCTGATCTTTTTGCGCCAGATATTCCTCTACCCGACTGTTAGCTTCTCCTGCAATCGGCAATGCTCGAGCCAGGCGCCCACCGACCGAAACCATATGCTCATCTATCTGCTGATGTTTAATTGCAAGCTGCTGGAGTTTATCTTCAGATATACCAAAATCACCTGAACATCCCTTCTCCTGCCTCCGCATATCAAGCAGACGTGAAAATAGATTTATGATTGGTGCCGTCAGATTCTGACCATCAGCCTGCTCGTACAATCCCTTGATTTCACTCTTTTCATCGCTTCCAAGGCCTGGAGCCTTTGACAATGGTTTTTGTAATTCCGCCATAAGTTCTTCTGTATAACCGTCTATGGACGGCATATCTTCAATCTTTACTGTAGCTACTGGTGCCATAATTCCCTATACCTTTTTAATTGTTTGTCGTATAAAACCAACGCCCTGACACAACCCTTCATCAACATCTTCCCTGCTTCTGGCTACCGAAACAACACGGGCCAGAAAAGTTCCCGGCATCACCTTCAGGTTTGTACCCAGATGCTCAAGAATAACAAAATCCTTTACCAGCTCTTTACGGGCTACCTTCTTGAAAGTTTCACGCTCGTAGGGGTTTTGCGGTATGTACCCGTTGGTTATCTGCTCTGTCGAAACTTTGTGATTATACGTTCCCCAGTGAATCCCTCTAATATTCCCGTTCATCTGAACAGTTTGAAGTGGAAATCGACTTTCTGTAACAGCATAATATTCAAGTTCCGGCAGCATTGGTGAACCTTCTGGTAAATTTTGCTCCATGGTAAAACAAAACTCCAGGGTAGTTCCCTGCTTACGTGCATTGACCTCTAAAAAGAAAATATTACCCTCCCTGTCTATGAGATAGTCACAACCAAAAATTCCTCTATATCCCGCCTTTCCCATAATTTTACCAACTTCGACAGTGTACTCTCTCAACTGGTGCTGGTGCTCTTTTGAGGCAACTGATGGAAAGTGCGAACCAACAAACCTGTTGCCACCTTCGATGGTCTGATCTGCGATTCCGGCAACATAGACGTCTTCTTCATTTGCCACAACTGCCAGAACCGTAGGATCAAGGTCGTGGGGAATATATTTAGTCACAAGATATTCACAATTTTCTTTGAATTTTGCAGAAACATCTTCCTGGCAAAAAGTAACGGCCGAATTTGCACCGGCTGCTGAAAATGCAGCGCTGACAAATATTCCATCTGACCATACATCTCTTAAAGATGCTGTGATCTCCATCAGACTGTCAATTCCTTCACAGGTTTTGCCCTCAATCAGTGGAACTACCCACTGCAATTCTTTCTGCTGAACAACCTTATCGTTAAAATTTCTCGCAATCAGCTTATCAGGCCCCAGGATTGAAACTCCGTCAATAGTGTCCAGAGTCATCTCTATTACGCTCTCATAGAGATTGATATACAGTAGATTTTGGCGTTCAAGGATAGTACCGATAAGCTTCTGGATGTTTTCACTTTCCGAAACGGCAGTCATGAACTGTGAACTGCCCAACCTGCAGCTCATCTTGGGAGCTGATTTCAGATCGCTGAAAGTATGATTGTGTATCATATCATCTCTTGCAATCGGATTTATTACGATAATATTGGAATAGTTATATTGAAAACAGACATCCGGAACAATTGCTATAAACCTGATCTCACGACCGGCCAGTCTTCTCTCTAAAGTTTCTTTTACAAAAAAATTCAGTGCATAATTTTTCAGATCCCCCACATAGAGAAAGTAATAAACATCCGGATTATAGGTGAAATTTGAATACAGGATATCATCCCCTTGAATTTGCATATCTTTTTCCCGATCTAAAACGACAGATTATCGTTGAGTTTTTATAAAATACTATTTTTGAAGTGATGCTATTTTCGTTCCGGTTTCAGCATAGTGATCACGAACACTTTTTTCAATTTCTACCGGGTTGCCGCTGACCAGGCTTGAAACAATTCGGAAATGCCTGTCACCTATTTCTGCCGGTGTATAAAGGTTACTCCAGTGTTTATAGAAAAGAACATGCAGTTTCAAACTTAACCGTTGGGTATATTCAGCAAGCTGGACGTTTTTGTTTTTACTGATCAGGAGATTGTGAAAATCACCTCCAACGCTGACAACCATTTTGCGGTTATTCTTTTCTGCATATTTTTGCATTTTCACTGTCATTTCTTCAAGGACTTCAATCTCATCTCCAGAAAATTTATCCCGCGCTTCCATTATTGCGTATCCTTCCAGAACACCTCTGGTGGTGTAGGCATCTATTATTTCTTTTGGCGGAAGCAGGGCAATGAAGTTTCCAATCTGTGGTTTGTATTCAATAAGACCATTGCTCACAAGTTCCTTGAGTGCTTCACGAACCGGTGCCCTGCTTATTCCCATCTCTTCCGCAAGCGCACTCTCCTTGATCTGGTCCCCGGGAGAGTAAACCCCATCCAGTATCAGCTCATAAATATGCTCAACGATCTGATCTTTATATGTCGTTTTAACTATCATCCTCTCTTTCCTTCGGCCCTGCACAGGGCAAAATATAATGTCGACAATCGACTATTGTATTTATGAAACATTCACAAACTTTGCAACTCTTTTCTGTATGTTTTCGCTATTTTTTGAAAAATAACGAAGGTTTTGGCCAAAAGGGCAAGCAAGATACGTCAGTTGGTGCTTGACAGGACATCAGTCAACCGGCAGCAATCGAAGAGAAAGAGGAATTGACCGATTGGTTTCGGTTAAGTCGACCTGAGCCTTCCAATCATAGTAATCCGGCAAGGCCAGCCGAACCTCATGTTTTCCCAGAGTAAGCTCCAAGTCCAACGGAGTATCCCCGCTCAACATACCATCAACATAAACCTGAGCCCCTTTCGGATGACTGTTTATCTGAAGAGTCGAGGCCAGCAAGCGGGGTTCGCTTTCAACCTGCTTTGGCAGGGGGCGCAATTCAACGATAGAATGATCTCCGGTCTGTGTATTCATCAGGGCTGTCACAACCTCATGAGACACTTGGGAAAAGTGTGGGCTTACCGTAACTTTGGCCTCAACAAGATCGGCAGATGTGCTCATACCTGACAGAGTTGACCCAGCCGGCAACGACGGTTCTACCACGGCCAGATGCGGAGAGGTCATCTGGACAGACAGAATCACCGGCTCGCTGGTAACCTCATCTCCCTTTGGTGAATGGTGTGGACTTTCCGCAGCTTTGGCCTCAACAAAATCAGCAGATATACTCATACCTGACGGAGTTGACCCGGCCATTAACGACGGTTCTACCGCTGACAGATGTGGAGAGATCGTCTGGATAACCATGTTCACTGGCTCGCTGGCCACCACATCTCCCTTTGGCGTTCTGGGCGGCACAAATGGAGTTGGCATTGTAGCCGCAGTAAAACGTGGCTCACTAGCGCCTTTCTTTGGGCCAGGTGGCTCCTCATAAATCTGCTCATCTGCCGGAAAAAGATGCAAGAAAGGGGTATGGGAAAGCACGAATTCCAGCTGTCCGGCGGGTTCTGGTCTCTCTCTTACCATCCGCATCGTACGGATGGGGTCATTAATTTCAAGATTCACACTGGATTGGTAATTGCCTTCTGCTGGAATAGGATCAGCAATATCAGCGCTACCTTGATCACCATCCGTATGTACCGCTAATTGACTCTGGACAATAGAGTCCTGCCTCTTTGTAGCTATCGGTTCACTGGCTGTGATTTTGAGTGCGGGGTTGGGAAGTTGTTTTCTGAGAACCACCATCTCCACCGGAATCAATACCGGCGGCTCTAACTGTGCATCAGGCAAACTCAGAAAATTGTGCATTCCGAACAAAAGTCCGATGTGAATCAGGACCGAGGCAAGAATATAGGGTGCCAACCTGTTTTTAAACATGGTTTTCCAAAAGACTTACCTTCACTGAGTACTATCTTCCAGGTGAATAGCCTTTTCAAATTCAGCTCTGGCCTCTTCATGCATTCCCATTTCAGTATACAACATTCCGAGATTATTATGAATATAATCACGTGGCGAATCACCCTGTACTGCTTTTGAGAGGTATTGAAAAGCCTCATTATAGGATTTTTCATGAAAATATAGAATGCCAAGATTGTTAAGTGCGTCTCTATTTTCTGGTTCTGAAGCCAGAATGGCCTGATACTGTTTGATAGCTTCATCGTTTTTCTTCTGTGAAGTCAGAATTCCGGCTAACTTAAAGCGGGCCTGGACGTTGTGGTCATTGATTATGAGAACAGCACGGTAACTTTCTGTGGCCTCTGCTGTCTGGTCCAACGCTTGAAGGGCATTGCCCAGACCCAAATGGGCATCTTCATGGTTCGGTGCCAGTTTGATGGTTTTGCGGTAGGCTTTAACGGCCTCCTGGTAGGTTTTGGTCTCCTCGAAAACGGCCGCCATGTTGTAGTGAGCCTGATAGAGGTTATCACTGATACCGATTGCCTGGCGAATTTCCGCAAGGGCGCGTTCGAAATCACCGGTTTTGCGGTAAACCGATCCCATATTATTATGGGCTTCGGCAAAATCCGGTTTCAAGCTGATGGCTTGTGCAAAAGCCTCTAAAGCCTTCTGGACTTCTCCTCTATCGTTGAAAATCGTGCCCATATTATTATAGGCTTCGGCAAAATCCGGTTTCAGGCTGATCGACTTTTGATAGAGCTTTTCAGCGTCAGCCTGACGGCCCTCACCGTTATAGATGACCGCAAGATTAAAATAAGCCTCCGGCAGGGTGGGATCTATTCTAATGGATTCCTGATACGCATCAACAGCCTGTAAGCGCATGTTTGCAAGGTCATAGCAAAGAGCCAGTTGAAACTGGATCTCCCCACTTTCCGGTCCCCTTGATTTGGCCCGCAACAGGTAGGCAACGGCTTTTTCGTATTCGCCTTTTTTGATTAGCGCAACCCCCATCCCCAACAGCGGTTCCACCGCATCTGGCTCTAATTCCAAAACATGCCCATACGCTGCCATGGCCGCGTCGGTTTGTCCGGTGTCCATGAGGCATTTAGCCAGCTGGATTCTCGCCCTGATATGATCTGGCTCTTGTTTGAGAGCCCATTGGAATTCAGCAATCGCCTCAGGGCACAGCCCCTGCTGCCGGAACACCAGTCCGATCTCGTACCGGATTTCAGGGTCAAAGGGTTGGGATTTTCGCAGCGTTTGATATTGGTCCAGAGCCGCATCCGTATGGCCCTCCCTTAAATAAGCTTTTGCCAACGCCGTTTGAATTTCGGAATTTTGTGGCTGCAGTTCAAGTGCCTTCAGGTAGGATAGAACAGCATCGGCGTACTCCTCTTGCAGGTAATAGGCCACCCCCAAGTTATACCAGTCGTTCCAGGAAGTCGCATCCAGAGCGACCGCTTTCTTCAAAGACTGCACAGCTTCCGCCAATTGCTGCTGCATTAAAAAAACATAGCCGAGGTTGCGATGGGCTTTAACAGCGTTTTCATCTATCGCAATAACCACTTTGAAAGCTTGAATGGCCTCGTCATAGGATTGTATTTTTTGATAGGCAAGACCAAGGTTATAGTGATAATCTGCAATCTTCGGAGTGAGTTGAATTTGTGCTTTATACGCAGCGATAGCCTTGTCGGTGCTGCCCATCTGTAAAAAAGCGGAACCGAGCAGGGCGTGAATATTTCGGTAATTCTTATCCAGAGTCAAGGCCTTTTCAAATTGCTCTACGGCGATTTGATATTTGCCTGATTTATAGTAGCTAAACCCCAGGTTCACATAAAAGGCGGCCTTTTGACCTGCCACGGCGGATGAAAAACAAAACCAGATCGAAATTGCCGCCAGTCCGAATACGATGGATCGTTTCATCTTTAAACCTTTCCTCAAAAACAGGCTCCCTAGGAGCTTGTCTGAGAATTTTGGGCAAAAGGGCATTCTCGGACAGCCTCCTAGAGGGTGTTATTTCCTCTTGACGGTGATCAGAATTTTCTTTACGCCGGCGCTATTGGCCACATCCATCAGCTCAACTACGCGTCCGTGAGGTACGTTTTCATCTCCCTCTATCACCAGCGTGACTTCCGTATCCTGCTGAATAATTTCTTTCAATTTGGCTTCCAATTTCGGCAGTTCGATCAGCTCGTTTTCAAGCGTGACTTGATTGTCTTTATTGATGGCCAGCGTCAGTTTCTCTGTTTTTTTCAGTTCAATGCCCGAGCTGCCCTCGGGAAGATTGAGTTCCAGAAACCTTTGCATTTCAAAGGTGTTTGTCAGAGCAAAAAATATTAGAAGCAGAAAGACCATATCAAGCATCGGAATCATATCGATAACCTCGATGCTCCTCCGCCTACGTTCAACCTTGCCGACATATCCGGTGGGAAGTTCCGATACGGTTGGGCTTTGGGATGAGAAAAATGGAAGTAATTCCGGGGTTTTTTCGGCCAAAGACCACGTCTTACCCCCGTTCGACGAGACCATGTCCCGGCCCTGAACCCGGTTTTCGTAAACCCAGGTCCTCAACGTCTTTAAAGAAACGGAATCAAACAGCTTGTCATCTTTTCTTAATTTCCAATCATTCGCCATGTTGATCACTCCGTCCTAAAAAATCAGGGCGCCATCGATATAAGTCTCCTTTTGGCCAGTTGGGCCAACAGCCAGCCTTTAGCTCTCTGGGCTTCTTCCAGAAAATAGTCCACCTTTCCAACAAAATACCGATGCATAAAAAAAGCGGGGATGGCGACAATCAAGCCGGCGGCTGTTGTAATCAGAGCCAGGCCAATTCCTTTTGCCATCACCGACGGATCAGGAACTGATTGACCGGTGCCGATCGTAAAAAAAACCTTGATCATCCCGAGAATAGTTCCCAGCAATCCCATCAGCGGTGTTCCTCTTGCCAGTGTATCCAAGGCGTTTAAATGTTTTTCCAGGGCCGGTAAAACCGAAACCTGCAACTTTTCATCGATTACCCGGCGAGTCAACTCGATCTCATCTTCAACCGGTTGAGTCATATCCGATTCCTTTTGTAATTCCTGCAAGGCGACCCGGTAAATATCCGCAATAACCCCACCGGATTCCTCGCACAGCAATCGGCCCTCACTGATTTTGTTTCCGATGATCAAAGGCTCCAGTTTTTCCCTGAGCTTATTGACATTACCTTGGGCTTTTCTGAAATGGATCATCCTTTCCGCTATAATCCCCACCGCGAAAATGGAACACAAAGATATGGGAATCATCAATAAGCCGCCCTTTAAGATCAAATCAATTATAGACATTCCAATACCGTTTCCTTTCTCACGCGAGGCCGTTCAAAACCTACAGATGCGGAGTAATTAAGGTGAACTTCTATATTATGCATTTACCTTAAAACCGGTGACAAGTCAAGTCTGCATGTCGTCCGTTTGTTATATTATCTTAATGATTTATAGCTGTTGCATGGTTTTCTGACACCTCAAAAGGGGGAGGGTATAAGCACCATGGTAGTACCTCGAACCACATAATCTGAAGATACATTTCTCAGATCGAAGTTGGAGTTTATGCCCTGGTTTCATAAAAAAT